>CAYWBC010000040.1:0-37223 GCA_964456285.1 uncultured Bacteroidales bacterium | reverse complement strand
GATAATCATCAAGACTATGGAATAATGACAACAAATTTTCCTTCTCTTTTTCATTTAGCAAACCAAGTAAAACATGATGTACTCCTTTGTTGTGAAAGACAGAACTATCACCATCACGAACTGACTCAAGCAAAGGTATGATACTATATCGTCCGATTCTTACAAGTCCCTCAGCTGCTATCCATCTGATTTCAAATTCCTTATCATGAAGCAGGTTGATTAATACTGGTACAGACCTCCTGTCTGCAATAAGCTCAACAATCTTTATAGCTTTTCTGCGAATCAAATTACTTTCTGATTCTAAAAGCTTATGCATCTGAGGAACGATAGTTTTACCCATTTTTACAAGGGCATTTCTTGAATCAATTTGTTTTCTATAGTTTTTACTATCTAATAAGCCTTTAATAAGTTTACCCAGGCTTTCAGGAAAATCATTCAGTATCTTGTTTATTTCAGAAATGTCAGTCTTTTTCATAATCTCAAATAATCCAAAGGGATAAATTATTATTTTAAGTATCTAATTAAGCGAAAATTTTGATCACATTTTATTGGCCAGATTATCATTAACATAACTCGTCAATCAACTAGTTCATAATAAGAGTAAAGAAAGTATGCTTACTCTTGCCGGAGCTGACCAAAACCTATGGTCTCTAGAGTTCAATATTCGTAATAAATTACAAATGTTTCTTGGTTGGTACAATAAAAAGCGGGATAGAGGTATGATGCAGAACTTTTTCAGCAACACTTCCCATTAGAATATTTTCCAGCCATTTCCTGCTATGAGAACCCATCACTATTAAATCTGCATTAATCTCTTTCGCAGCCTTTAATATAGATTCAGCAAAATCGCCTTCTTTTACCAGAGTTTGAATGGTTTTGTCACCAAGGTGTTGTTTTGATTTTTCAAGAAAATGTTGAGATGCCTTTTTCAGTCCATCAACACTATCTAGTTGCAGCTGACCCGCTTCCAGGTAACCGGTAAATCCCATAATCGGATCATATGCTCTTGAAGAATAGTAGACCGGATCTGATACAACGTGCAGCAAAATAACTTTCGCCCCCATAGCTTTTGCTAATGAAAATCCTGTTTCTGCTACTTTTTGTGCAGTTGGATCATAATCCAGCGCTATCACTACCTTTTTGTTCATTTTATTTGTTTTCATGTTTGTTGGATATTGTATTTATAAATTAAGTGACTGCAATTAATAAGCTAAAAATAGAGAAAATTATTTGAGATAATGCGATAATAAAAACAAAGAATGGAATGAAAAGTTTTTCACTGTACCTTAAAAGGACACATATTTTCTAAGCTTAAATTTATTAATATGTCAAACCCAATAATTGCCGTTTATCCTGCAATACCTAGTTTGAAATAAAAGATAAATTATAATGATGAAGAATTTAAGGATATTAATTACAAATTATTTTGGATCAATTTATTATTCATGTAATTATCATTGGCAAAGTGATTTATATCATAATGATAAAATCGGTTTAAATGATCTTTAAATACAATATTCAATACCTGATTCAAACCGATACTTCTTAATCAGTTCTTTATTAATACAAAACTAATGTTGTTTAGAAGTTTGATAGTCGCTCCCTAAATACAATCAGGTTGAGAAAAATGAGTATAGCTGCTGCGGGTAAGGCATGTATCATCCCTGAAGCCTTAAAACCCAAAAAAGCAATAAGCCAAATTATGATCAGCAATCCGGCAATAACAAAAAATAAATTCTTCATGGCGTATTTTTTCTCTAAACCTCATAGTTAGAGTTTGATAAATGTACTTCAAGTGCTTTCACAAAGTATTATACAATTCAGGATAAGAGTTACATCATTCACACATTCTTAGGGAATTACGTTGCGTGGTTTTTAAGCCCCGGAAAAAATCCGCTTAGAATGTTGAGTTGTCAACAGAAGAATTCGAATGATTGTTACTCTTTGGAATTTTTCAACTCACTAAGAAGTTCTCTTAAATTAACAGTTGCATAGGTTGAGGCATAATCGGATATAGCATAAGGGATGATTAATTCCCCGTTATGAACCATTGAGCCGCAAGAATATACTACATTTGGAACATATCCTTCTCTTTCCTCTGCATTGGGTATAAGTAGTGGGTCTTTTAGCCTTCCAATTTCTTTTTCGGGATTTTGAAGGTCAAACAGAGATGCGCCTAAAACATATTCCCGCATAGGACCAACTCCATGAGTTATCACCAACCACCCCTCATCGGTTTCTATGGGCGATCCGCAATTCCCTATTTGAATGAATTCCCATGGAAATTTAGGCTGTTGCAATAATTTGGCCTCGCGCCAGATGGTAATGTTATCAGAAAAGGCAATGTAATTATTAAAACCATCTAACCGGCAAAGCATAGCATATTGGCCATTAACTTTTCTGGGAAACATGGCCATTCCTTTATTCTGGACGATTTCCCCATGAAGAGGGAATACTTTAAAGTGATAAAAATTACTGGTTTTAAGCATTTTTGGCAATATTGTAGTGCCATCAAAAGCGGTATAAGTAGCATAATATACGGGTTTATCACTATTTTCTGTAATCTTCACAAAACGGGCATCTTCAATGCCATTTTTTTCGTTTGCTGATACAGGAAATATAACCCTTTCGGAAATGTTGGTATCTAATGAAAAATCAAGCTCGTAATGAGACGAAGCCAACCAGATAATCTGGTTAAAAAGTCTCTCTTTATCATGAACAAGGTGATTAGCCTTTCTGGTTTCTTCAATGCATTTTCTTAGTTCCCCGTAGGTAAATTCATCATTTAATTTATCCAATATTAAACCTGAAGGAATAATACCCTGTACTTCCAGCATTTCATCCAGTTTGTGACTAAACAATTCTTTATTGTAAACATGTCGTCGGATATGCTCTGCCTCTTCGAGCATACTTCCAACAGGTTCCAGAATAAGATTGTTAGACTTATCCAGTATTCCTGTTCTAAAAACTATGGATGAAATATGTCCTTCTCCGGTTGCCCTGAAACTAAGTATTACTCTTTTCTCACCCAGTCCGGTTTCTGTCTGATCAGGATGTTCAACAATGGATGGATTAAAAAAAGCAGCTGATTCAATCGAATATTCCTTTGTAAAATAGGAGCCAATAAGTATTTTTCGTGAAAGATCAAGCGATTCTGGATCTATGTTTAAGGATGTAAATAAGTGGACGATTTTATTAAAATGCTTTTCAAATATTTTTGAGATATTTCTATGTCGCATTGAATAATCCCTCAGAACCTGGTTTAATACTAATGATGTCTCATCTTCAGACATATTTAATAAGGCACGAATTGTATTTACTACTCTTTCATCTTCAACATGCAGAAAACGTGCTATTACCCTGCTGGCATCGGGTTTGAATGGTGTATTTTTTCTGTTTACAGTTATTTGCATATAAATTTTATTATTATTTTGCTAAAGGTAGTCTCAATACCTTAATTTATAACTTATTCTTAATATAATTCTCACCGTTGACTCATATGTCTATCAGATATTTTTTCAGACAAAAATTGTAGAGCTGTGTTTGTAATGAAATACATATCTACTACATTTTGTGCAGACATTTTTTAGGATGAATCAGGCTTGCCCCTATGGCTTGGTTATAGAATAGGAGTCGATTGCGGACTTCATCTTTGTCAAATTACATTTAGGTTGAAGTCGGCTACTCCCATAATACATACTACTATCTCGGCTATTATTTTTATATATTGTTGTCAACCAGGCTTTATTCCATTACAATACTTTTCTCTAATGACTTTTTAAAGCTTTTTGTAAAAGATGCGATCTCATTACCTACCTTTCCCAAGGTAGAATAATTTTTCAGGAACCCTGGCCAATAAACATTTTACACATAACATTTAAAAAAGCACTTTTTCCTCAATCACTTGTTTTTCATTTTGTAACCTGATTATAAACAAACCTTTTAATTTCGAGTGAAGGGAAGAAAGAGAATAAGTATAATCTCCGGGAGACATCTGTTCATTTACAATAACATGAAATTGTTTTCCTGAAATGTCGAATAAGGAGAGTTTTACATTTCCCTGAGTGATCACTGAATAATTAATAAGTGTATGTTCAGTAACAGGATTAGGTACAATTTCAAAGTGAAGTTCATTTTGCTCTTCCAATAGGTTTTGCATTCCAACAGAAGGAGGTATAACAATAATTTCAACTGTATCTTCAGTCATTCCAATACTATGAAGCCAATTAGTACAATGGTCCGGCCAGTTTTCAAAGTCTGTTCCTGCAGCTTTGCATATACCAACTCCATGGCCGCCATTCTCGAATATTTTTAATTCAGATATTACACCTGAATCCTGTAGTGCCTGATAGAGCCTGTTGCAGTTTTCTTCATTGACACCAGTGTCATCAGCTGCACGGGTCATAAAGGTTGGTGGAAAAGTTGAGGTCACATGTTTTTCAGCTGAAAATTCATCGACTAATTCCTGTGTAGGTGAAGAGCCAATTAAAATATTTCTGGTGAGTGTGTGTGTTATGCTACTCTCCATACTAATAACAGGGTAAAGTAAAAACATGAAATCGGGACGGGCACTTACATTATCAATAGTATCTATGGAATCATATACAGGTTTATCAAATGCATGAGCAAGAGTACTTGCCACATGTCCTCCGGCAGAAGCTCCCATAATACCTATTTTTGCGGTGTCCAGACCCCATGTTTCAGCATTGGCTCTAACATATCTTAAGGCCCTTTGAGCATCTTGCAATGGAACATTTTTTTTATCAATATGATCATCTAAGGGTAATCTGTATTTTAATACAAATGCAGTAATACCAATGGTATTAAGCCAGTTCCCTATATCCATTCCTTCCACATCATATACAACCCGCTGGTATGCGCCCCCCGGACATAAGATAACAGCTGCTCCGTTTGGGTTTTCAGGTATAATAGGAGTAATGGTTGGTATGGTAATATGTTCGATGGCCCAGTTTCTTGTACAGGTGCCAGTTACCGTCCTGACAATTATATTTTCTTCAATAGTGAGTGTGTCAGATCCGGGCCCAACACCTGGCCATATTTCTATTTCATCTACCAGTGAATCAGCAGTAATGGTGAGCGGTGTAGCAAATATTTTTCCAACAAAAAATGAAATAAACAAAAGGCCTACAAAGTTTTTTAAAGAAAACATAGTTTATAGATTTATTGTGAACATATAAATTTAGGTAAAATTATGAATTGAGAAAGAATGATGTTGTAAAATGATTGAATTTTTAAATTAATCCGCCCGATAATATGGAATTTTCGCTGCAGATACGTTTACATATTTGACTTTATCTACTTTTTCAGGCTCGTTTGAAACCGATTAAAATTCTAAACAGAAAGATAAAATACCAACACAACAATATTTCATTGCAAAAAGGCAAGAAAAAAATCGATGATAATTACCTTTACTTTGTTTTCTTCAGAACAACAAAGTGAATACAGTTTTCACTAAGAAGGGATAAAATTAAAGAATTGGAAAAGTTATTGTTTCGAATATTACATGTCAGTTAAGCAACAAAAGCAAGCATTAAGGGCCAAAGTCAGGTTTTTAAAAGATCAATTTTCTGTGAAGCAGAAAATACAATCTTCAGTTGCAATTTTTAAAGAAATTGAAAAACTCGATGTTTTTAAAAATTCAAACATTGTTTTACTCTATTGGTCAATGGAGCATGAAGTTTTTACTCATGATTTTATAAAAAAATGGAGTACAGAAAAGAAAATCCTGCTGCCTGTTATAGATACAGATGACTTGCTCCTAAAAGAGTTTTCAGATGAAAAATCATTGCGAAAATCAGATAAATTTTCAGTTTTAGAGCCTGAAGGAGATACCTTTAAATTGCTAAAAAAAATTGATTTGGTTGTTGTACCTGGTGTTGCTTTCGATGAAAATTTTAATAGATTGGGATTCGGGAAAGGCTATTATGACAGACTTTTAGCTGGCCTTAAAGCATTTAAAATTGGTGTTTGTTTTGATTTTCAAATGTTCGATGAAATTCCCGGCGAAATAACCGATGTGAAAATGAATCTGGTTATCACAGGCTAATATTCTGGCAGTATTTTTGAAATGAATTAACACAGGTTTAACAACTATTTAGAATTTTAATTCAGTTTTAAACAAAAGCTGTAGTAATTTCGTATTACATTGAAAAATGATCAGATGAAAAAAATTGCCAGCGGAATATTCATACTCATTGTATCTTGTATTTTCTCATTATCTGTTTACTCAGAGTTTGGTCCAACAGCTACCATTGAATGGAATGAGACTTCAATGGATTTTGGAAAGATAGCTCAAAATAACCCCATTGTAGTAGAATTCAAATTTCAGAATCCTGGCATGATTCCGTTGATCATTACCAGTGTTCAACCATCATGCGGATGTACAGTAGCCGATTATCCAAAACAACCCATTCCATCAGGAGGGGAGGGTATAATCAGTGTTACATTCGATGCCAAATCATCCGGACATTTCAGCAAAACAATTGCAGTTCACACAAATACTTCCGAAGGAATTACGAATCTCTTTATCAAAGGCGAAGTCATAAAATAGGCCGGTTTTTTCCGTCATTGCGAAGGAGGCTCATAGCCGACTACGGCAATCTGCATTATCTGTAAACGCATATTATTTCCCAATATCAAAAAATCTAACCAGATTGCTTCGTTTCACTTGCAATGACGTTGTATCAACCCAAAGCCTGAATCTCAGCCAATACAAATTTCACCAAACTATCAATGTAAGCAGAAGAAAAGTTAAACTCTATACCGGCTGCAGCATACAATTCCGGTAGAGTTTTAGAATATCCCTTGCTTAGGGCAAACCTGAAATCTTTAATAGTTTTTTGTGGATCTTCTTTGTAATTCTTCCAAATCGCTATGGCACCCAGTTGTGCAATTCCATATTCAATATAATAGAGAGGATACTGAAATAGATGAATTTGCTTCTGCCACATCTGCAACCTGTAATCCTCATAATTTGTCCAGTCTATTACCGAACCACCAAAAGACTTTTCAATAGCTTTCCATGCCTCTTTTCTTTCAACTTCACTATGTCCCTGATGAGTATAGATCCAATGCTGAAATTTATCAATGCATGCAACCCAGGGAAGTGTTTTAATAACACCTTCGAGCTGACTTAGCTTAGCACGTTTCAGATCGCCTTTGTCAGGAAAAAAATGCTGCCAATGTTCCATAGAGATCAATTCCATTGCCATTGAAGCTACTTCAGCAATTTCTGCAGGTACATCTTTATAATAAACAAATTCCAGGCCTTTGCTAAGAAAAGAATGAATAGCGTGGCCGGCCTCATGCATCATAGTCTCCAGGTCGCGCAGATTATTCGTGGCATTCATGAAAATAAATGGAACATTGCTCTCATAAAGGGGGTAATTATATCCTCCCGGAGCTTTTCCAATTCTTGAATCCAGGTCGAGGTATCCGTTTTTATCCATAATTTGGATAAACTGGCCGAATTCTTCATCAACAGAAGAGAGGCACATAACTCCTTTATCTACAAGTTCCTTAACAGAGTTAAATGGTTTTAAGGCTGGTTTCTGATCAACATCCACATCCAGATCATAAGGCTGGAGCTTTGCCAATCCTAATTTTTCTTTTCTTACAAGAAGTAATTCGTCAACAAGAGGTACAACTTGTTTTTCAACTGCATCATGAAATATTCGACAATCTGATATGGAATAATCAAATCTGCCAAGCTGTGAAAAGCGATATTCAAGGTAATTCGATAGTCCAGCGTTATGGGACAGGGTATGTCTCTTCTTTAGTAATGAATCAAATAACACATTTAACTTAGGGTAGTCATTGCTTCTTCGTTCACCTATTATTTCAAATACTTCTTTTCGGGTTTGTCTGTCGGTATGTTTTAGAAAATTCTGTGCTTGCTGCAGGGTATGCTCTTTCCCCTCATAATGAATGGTCATGGCACCGGTAATACTACCATATTGTTGCTCCTCAACTTCCAGATCTGTTTGAATTTTTGTATTTTCTTCCCTGAATAATTCTATTTGCCGCCTCATACTTCGAATAAAAACTTCAAATTCCGGAGGATAGCAATTCGAAGAACAATAATCGTTGATTTTTATATCCAGCTGATGGGAGAGTGTCGCATATCGAGGATCTATCTCCTGCACAAACTTTGCAAATGCTTTTGCATAATCGGTATTTTCAGTAAAGCAACTTTGGTGAATATACAACCAGGCCTTATCTTCTTCAATAACTGAATCGAGTTCGCTACGCTTTAATAGCCAGTTTCTTAATTCCTCGCTTGAGTCAATAGGAGCATCCAGAAGTTGCTGGATGTAATTCTCAATATTCTTAAATTTTTTTATTTCCAAATCTACAGGAAGAAAATTCCTTTTTTCTTTGGCTTTCTTGCGGAGTTTGTTCATACGGCAATTGGCAGGAATTAATCTATTTTGCTTTTTGCCTCGGAATATTGGTCTTAACAGATTTTCCAGCACCGGAGGGTTTTGCTTTATCGAAAGATTTGTTCTTTTGCTGAGTAACAGCTTTAGCTTTTGCCTTTGTACCTGGGGCCTTTTTTTCACCTTTCTTTGCTTCTTCTTTTTCTTCGTCTTTCGACTCATCATCAGGTTTTAAAAGATCCAGTTTATGAAGCAAATTGTACCATTGAACAAGCTTTTTCATATCTGACACATAGACTCTTTCCTTATCATATTCCGGAAGTATCTCTTCCATATAGGCTTTAAGCTCATCAGAAGATGATTTATAATCGATGGTTTCTTTACCATTCTCCTTCTCGTAAATCTTATTAAAGATATCACCAAGTGCTACTTCCTCAGTCTCAGTAAAAATTGCAATGTCTTCAAGTGCACTTACTTTCGAGCTGGCATGGATAACAGATCTTTTCTTATCTTCAAAAGATTCAACAATAATTCCGGTTCTACCCTGGGAGATAAATTTAAAAAGGCCGCCTTTTCCTGAAATGGCTAAGATATCTTTCAAGTTCATAGAGAAACATTTTTATTTAGCGAGCAAAAATAGTATTAAGCATCAAATGAAAAAAACTATTGTAATGCAAATTACTCAGAATTTACCTATTTATTGCATGGAATTGCTGGTATTTGAAATCAAATCAGTTAATGTCTCTATCTTTTTTGATTTTTTCGTATGCTTCATTGATTTTCTGAAACTTTTCTTCTGCATTTTTTCTGAAATCCTCTCCGAGGTAATTTACTTTGTCAGGATGATATTTTATAGCCAGATTTCGATAAGCTTTCCTGATTTCGTCATTTGATGAATTGCGACTAACACCAAGTATTTTATAGGCACTGTCAGTTGCCTGGACAAACATGTTTTTTATGGATTGCTGATCGGCAGAACTTAATCCGAAATAATAACCGATCTGGTCCAGAAGTTTCATTTCAGATTCATGGATCTTTCCATCTGCCTGTGCAACACCATAAAGAAGATGCAATAATTCAAGTCGCGAATGGTAATCAAGATTTTGCTTTATCTGCACACAAATTCCCTGAATCCGGATATTCTGCTTCAGTAGATCCTTAAGCATCTTCAGGGCCTCTTTCGCAGATTCCTGTCCAAATTTGCTTACTAAAAATACTTTCACATAATTCAATTCCGATTGAAGCACTTTGCCGTCTGCTTTCATTACTGCAGCAATAAGAACCATCATGCTTACTGCAAAATCGCCTGTAGTTGTTTTATGAAAAGTTCCTGTAGTTTCACTTTGAGAGGTATTGTCAAACATCCATCCTAAGCCCAAACCAATGACAGCGCCAATTGGTCCTCCTGTAATTGCCCATCCCAGACCGGCACCTATCCATTTTCCAAATTTTGCCATAAAATATTAACTGATCAGTTGATCATGAATTGATAAAACCTGGGGCAAAAGTAGATGTTTTTCATCATTTTCGATCACCCAATCGGCCAATGCCCTGATTTTTTCGGTGGGCCACTGATTTTTCATTCTTTGCCTTATCATTTTTTCTGACAGGCCGTCTCTTTCAATAATTCTCTGAATGCGCAAATCAAGAGGTGCATTCACAACAATGGTATAATCCAGATTATGATTAGCACTACTTTCAAATAATATGGCAGCTTCTTTAAGAAGGTATTTTGTTTCTTTTTGTTTATTGGCCCAGCTTAAAAAATCTTGAGCAACATAGGGATGAATTATTGAATTCAGTTTTTGCAGCTTTTTTGTATTACCAAAAACAATGTCGCTTATGTATTTTGAATTGTAGGTGTTGTCAGTATATGCATCAGCACCGAATTCGTTGATAATGCTTTCCTTGATCTCAGAAACCTCATGGACAAAAATTTTAGCCATTCTGTCTGCCCGATATACAGGAATACCAAGCACAGTGAAGATTTTACAAACGGTAGATTTTCCGCTACCTATCCCTCCGGTTATTCCTATTTTCAGCATTTTTTCGTTCTATAAGAAATTCTGCACTGCGAGGTGTTATATGTACATTATGAATATAAAAAGGCACCGAATCAAGCTTGATCGAGATCTTAGAACTCATTTCAATATCAAGATCATTGTAGTTAACATATGCATGAAACATATCAGATGAGATTTTGTCAAAATTACTCAGTGTAGTAATGTATTTTACCTTCACAGATTTAGGGAAAGTTTTAAATACAATTGAATCAGGGACATTTAGTTGTTCAAGTTCAATGGTAAATTCCGATTCTGTAAATTCATCAACAGGTACTACTACTTTAACTTTGCTTGTGGGGTATATTAATTTTGAATGTTTCTGAATACGAACTTTTTTTTCAGCTGTATCTGTAAGCTCCTTTAAAAAAAGAGGTTTTGTAGGCACATATCGCATTGTATCAATAATCGAAGCAGGACCTGTAATCTCTAATGAATCCGGTATAGTATAAATATTTCCATTCATCATATGTTGCCGGGCAAAAATTGTGTTCTGATTAACGATATTGGCAAGAACAGGTATTTTTCTCTTTTTCACCCTGGAAAAGTTAAAGAACAATGTATCCGGACTGATATCTATAATCTCTATGTTGTTTTTCTTTTTATTTAGCTCTATTGAAAGCCTCTCTCTGGCATATTTAGTAAGGGTATAAACTGAAGTTGAATCCATAGTTAAAGAATACATTGAAAATGCATTTACATTATATTCAAGAGAAGGCTTAGGCAGCAGTTTTGTGCTGAGAATAGTATACCCATCTGAATGTACAGTGAGAAGTAATTTTTCTTGTGGAGGTTGAGAAAGAATTTTGTTTGGTGGTAAATTGGTATAAATTACAGGATATTTTATCTCAGCATCATAAGTATCACTAAGTGCTCTGATAAACCATGCCATGATCGATAGCCCAAGGAAAAATAAAAAAACAAGAAGCTTATGTTGTATTGGCTTAAAAAGTGAAGAAATCTTCTTCTGAAGATTTGGAAAAATCTGAATTTTGGATGGATTGTTGTCGTCTGTTTTCAAATTACCAGGAATTTAAGCTGTCACAAATATACCCAAACTCCTGATAAAATGACTTATTCGTAAAACTCAATTTTTTTGAACAGCCTGTTCTGCATATCGGGAACCTAAATTAATAATCCCGATACCTTCAAGTACCGGGATTATCAAAAAATTACTTTGCAAATAGTCGCTTATTTAAGTTTAGCGACGGATATAGCATAAGCTGAAAATAAAATTCTGATTTTCAATACTATGCTCTTTGTCAACTTATTTTTTCTGGTCCTGAAGATCAGAATTGTCTCTCACGATTGCATTTTTATCAACCTTAAGTATTACATTATTACCAACATCTATGGTAATTATGTTATCAGAAATATTGTTGATTTTTCCATAAATACCACCTGTAGTGATTACTTTATCTCCTTTTGCCAGAGAATCTCTGAAATTACGCATTTCTTTTTGCTTTTTAACTTGTGGTCTGATCATGAAAAAGTAAAAAACAACAATAATCAGCAACATCATTATATAAAATGATGCGGGATTTGATTTTCCACCTTCAGCAGGGGGAGCCATTAAAATGATATTTAATAAACTGTTCATATCTAAGAATTTATTATTTTGGTTTCAGTGTAAAAAAATTCAGCTGCAAAGTAAGGATAAATCTTATTGATAAGCAAGGCATTATTCAACTTCGCCAATAAGACCACGCCCCTGCTTCTTGATTTTCTTTGTTTCTTTCAAATGTTTAAAGGCTTTATCAAGTATGCCGTTAATAAATATATTGCTTTTTTCTGTACTATAATATTTTGATAATTCAAGGTATTCATTCAAAGTTACTTTTGTGGGTATTGAGTCAAATTCAATAGCTTCAGCAATAGCCATCTGCATAAGAAGAATGTCCATGAATGCAATCCGGTTTATATCCCAGTTTTTGCTGTATTTTTCAATAATTTTCAGGTATTCCTCCCTATTCAGAATGACTTTTCTAAACAGTGTTTTAGGAAAATCTTTGTCTTCTTTGCTTTTATACAGAGGTGAAAGACTTAAATCAGTATCATTCTCCTTTAATTTTTTAATTGTTTTAATATTGATGTTTAAGATGTACTCAACCTCGTCATTCCAGTATATGCTCTGCTCTTCTAGAACAGAATAAAAAGGCTCAAATTGAGAAAGAATTAATTTTAAAATATCGCAAATCAGCTTCTTATCTTCTTTATGAGAGCGATTCTCACTCTTCATATAGTTGATGTATTCTTCGCTTTCTAAAATTTCATTATACAATCCCTTCTTTAGCTCAGGGTAGTTTATCCAGCTGAGTTTATGTGCAGTAAGATATTTTTGCAAATTAGCGCTCTCTCTGATCTGAGCTATTACCGCATTATCAATAAATTTAGTGTTGGGATGAAGGTCTTCGTAGGTAGGGATCTTTTTATTTTTAGCTATTTCAATACGTGAACTTGCATAGTCGGCAACATCACAGATTAGTAAAAACAGAAAGTGGTAGAGGTCATAGGCTTTATTGACGCTGAAAAGCAGCTCTTTCTCGGACTTTGAAATTGTAGTATTTCCTTCTCTTTTAAAATAAGCATACAATGCCTGCATTATCTTTATTCTCAATATTCTCCGGCTAATCATATCGCAAAGAACCTCTAGTTTTAAAATCGTTGTACAAAGTAAATTGTTTTTTCTTGTTTTTGAAATGAATTTCAGATATAAAATACAATATATATGCTCTTTCTATAGAAAATAGACAATCAACAACTTAGAAATTCAGAAGGAAAGTTTGGTATTATAAATTTTTTCTTATTTTTGAACTGAGTAGAACCCGGAAAAATCGATAAATGATGGAAGAAGGTAAAGAAAAAAAAGAAGGTATTGAGACCAATGAAAGGGAGGAGATATTTTCTAAGGCCGTTCGTGCAGGTAAGAGAACCTATTTCTTTGATGTGAAAGCTACCAGAAGAAATGATTACTACCTCACTATTACCGAAAGTAAAAAACGTTATCAAAAAGATGGACGCTTTTTCTATGAAAAACACAAGGTTTTCCTTTACAAGGAAGATTTTGACAAATTTGCCGATGGATTAACAGAATCTATCCAATTCATAAAAGAAGCCAATCCAGTAGAAATTCCTGTTGATGAGTTTGAAAAACAGCAGACCACTCAATCGTATACTGATGTGGAATTTGAGGACCTTGAGAAAGTAGAAGCAACAACTACCGATGAAGGAACTGAAGAAAAATAAAACTACCTAATGAATCCAATTGAAGGGCATCTTACAGATAGCCCTTTTTTTTTCGTGAAACTCAAGTTACAGGAGTGAAACGAACTGTAACTTGTTAGTTGAACAAGCCCGATAGTTGAGCGTATCGGGGTAAGTGAACTCAAATTCCGAGAGTAAAACGAACTGTAAATTTGTTAGTTGAACAATCCAACTCCTAACTAACAACTACTAACTGCAAACTAACTACTAACTACTTGCTACCAACTACTAACTACTAAATTCCAACTTTAAATAATATTATTAACAGCTAACAATTCGCTTATGTCATCTTTTGAAAGCACCCTGACGTTTGTTATGATGTAGTCATTAAACAAGAAGCTGCCAAATTCATTACATTCTTTGATGATGTTGTCAAATAATAGCTTTACAGCTATATGAATTGGAATTATAGATAGAATAGAAGCAAAACCATCTTCAAAAATAATATCTTCAAATTCTGCTCCGATATTGTAAAATGCAAATTCCAGTTCACTTATTATAATTTTCTTCTGAATTTTAGTGATAGTAGATCCGTCACGGGTAAAAAAAACTATAAAATACCTTAATTTATTTCCTTTTCCGCCTAATCCGGTGGTTACAAGTACCTTGTTTTCTTCCATGAATTTACTTTCCAATAAAAGTCTGCTTTCCTGCAATGCCAGGTACGTCCAATTATAAAGAATATTATCGGGATGCTTCAGGTACTTTTCAATCGTGCGATATGCTTCAACACTACTTACTCTTGCAAGCTGAGCAAGAATGCCTTTCTTATGATCAAGAGAAACAGAAGTATCAAAAATCAGGTTCTTGTCTTTGATGATCTCCTCATTGGTTCTGCTGATTTCACGATTCTTCGAATATTCAAAGTATTCAATCTGTGTGTCTGAATCAATTTGTTCTTCCAGTAAACTGATTCCATCTTCACCCACATTTAAATATTCATTTAAGAGATCATATATGCTATCATTTCTTTCCAATGTATTTGTCTCTTGTAAATATTATTTTTACGAAAGCTTTTATCTAATTTATGAAAAACATACTTCAAAGGCAATTATTTTTGGATATTTAGAATAAGTTTTTAGTCATGTATCTCAATTCATTGCTTATACCTATATCTTGGTATAGGAAAAACTCGCTATTTGAGTTAATATTGTGATTTATTTTATGTTATGATATTGTTGGAACTGAAGACCGGTGAAGAAGGAATAATTCAAAGAGTTAGAGGAAGAGGAGCATTTCGTCGCAGGATGATGGAGATGGGATTCATCAATGGAACTGAAATAAAAGTAATTAAGAATGCTCCCCTAAAAGATCCTATTGAATACAGTTTATTAGATTATCGCATTTCTCTCCGTCGCTCCGAAGCAGAGTTAATTGAAGTAAGTGGCAGAACAGATCTTAACAAACCAAATCAAAAGTTTAATGGCAGCATAATGGCCGTTTCCGAAAGGCATATTGGCATGAATGGCGGTAATAATATTCATGTAGCTTTTGTTGGAAATCCGAATGCAGGCAAAACATCCTTATTTAATTTTGCTTCACGTTCATCTGAACATACTGGCAATTATTCGGGAGTAACCATCGATTCAAAAACTGTCAGAATAACGCAAAATGGATACACGTTTCATATTACTGATCTTCCGGGCATCTATTCTCTCTCAGCTCTTTCACCTGAAGAATTGTTTGTAAGAAACTTCATTGTTGATACTATACCTGATGTTATTGTAAATGTAGTAGATGCCTCCAACCTCGAAAGAAATCTGTTTCTAACAGCTCAACTAATAGATATGGACATAAAGGTAGTAATAGCCTTTAATATGTACGATGAACTGGAAAAGAGACAAGATCAGATAGATTTATTGTTGTTCAGCAAACTGCTCGGAATACCTGTAATTCCAACTGTTGGTTCAAAAGGAAGGGGAACAAAGGAATTATTTCAGAAAATTATTAGTGTTTTTAATGATTCAGATCCATTACTGCGACACATTCATATCAATTATGGAATTGAAATTGAAGAATCTATTAAAAAAATACAGGATCTTTTAAAAGTACCTGAAAACTATTCAATAACTGACCGGGTTTCATCACGTTTTATTGCATTAAAACTTCTCGACAAGGACAAACACATACAACAGTATTTTGAGAAGGCGTCTAACAAGGAGAATATTATTGAAAGATCTGTTAAAGAGCGCGAGCGGATTGAGCATCTTCTTGGTGAGGATGCCGGATCTCTTATCACCAGTAAAAAATATGGATTTATTGCGGGTGCTTTACGTGAGACTTTTCAAAGGGGAGAATTACCAAAGCACGAATCAACAGAAATTATTGATAGTTTCTTAACACATAAATTGTTTGGATTCCCATTCTTCATATTCTTTATGTGGTTAATCTTTGCTGCCACATTTAAATTGGGGGGATATCCTCAACATTGGATTGAGCAAGGTATTGGAATACTGGGTTCCTGGTTATCAACAACAATGCCCGAAGGATCATTAAAAGATTTATTGATAGATGGTGTAATTGGTGGAGTAGGTGGGGTATTGGTTTTTTTGCCTAACATTCTTTTGTTGTTCCTGTTTATTTCTTTCATGGAAGACTCTGGCTATATGGCGCGGGCTGTATTTATAATGGACAAATTGATGCATAAGATAGGGCTGCATGGAAAATCCTTTATTCCATTAATTATGGGATTTGGATGCAATGTACCTGCAATTATGGCAACTCGAAATATTGAGAATAATAATAACAGATTGCTGACAATGCTGATTATACCCTTTATGTCATGCTCGGCGAGACTGCCTGTATATCTCTTGTTAATTGGGGCAATATTCCCGAATTCGCAGGGAACCTTTCTTTTTCTTCTCTATTTTATAGGTGTCTCTTTGGCAGTTTTGGTTGCAATCATCTTTCGTAAATCTATTTTTAAAAGTCAGGGTACACCCTTTGTAATGGAATTGCCTCCATACAGAATGCCCACTTTCAGGTCTACAATCAAGCATATGTGGTCGAAGGGTTCACAATACATTAAAAAAATGGGAGGAGTAATTTTAATTGCTTCTATTCTTCTTTGGGCCCTGGGATATTTTCCTCGTGAAGCAGATTCGAAAAATGTGCTCATCCAATCAGAAATGAGAAGCACGACCTTCTCGGACAATGGTGTTGAATTTGTTGAAAGCATTGGCACTGAACAGACCCAACTTGAAAATTCATACATAGGCAGAATTGGAAAGTTTATTGAACCGGCTATAAGACCCCTTGGCTTTAATTGGAAAATGGGGGTAAGTCTGTTATCAGGTATTGCTGCAAAAGAAGTTGTAGTTAGTACGCTTGGGGTCTTGCACCAGGTCGATTCTAAAGATGATATATTAAAACCTCAACTGGCAGAAAAGTTGCAGAATGAAGAATATGAATCTGGAAAGCTTGCTGGGAAGAAAGCATTTAATCCACTCTCAACACTTTCATTTTTATTGTTTATATTAATATATTTCCCTTGTGTAGCTGTTTTTGCTGCAGTGAAAAGGGAGTCTGGACATATCTTGTGGGCAGTGTTTATGGTGTTTTACACAACATTTCTGGCTTATTTGGTTTCATTTGTTGTTTTTCAGCTTGGTAAACAGATTATAGGGATATAAAACTTAATATTAGATTATTATGATTCAGGATATTATTGTTTTCATGATTTTGATTTTTGCGCTTCTAAGAACTTTATATGCTATTCTTACATTTTTTAAAAGCTCTTTACCGAAAAAGACTGATTCATGCAGTAATTGCATTCAGGGAAGAAGAATTAGCAATACATAGGTATTATTAATATTTTACTTTTCAGATGAATTGATACATGAAGTATTACTTTAAATGCTTGACTGAATTCTTATATTACTCAAACAATAATCTCCAGAAGACAAAAAAATACTTATATTTGGTTCGGTATACCGGGTGATGTTTCGTTTTACATATTAACTGAAGTCTGTCTTTTATAAGTATTTAATAAAAGGTGCGGCGAAACATTCTATTATAGTGAAAAAACTTACACTTGGGCAAATAATAGATGGAATAAGAAAACGTGATAATAAAGTACTTACTTTTATCTATAAAGAAGTATTTCCTGCTGTAAGGTATTACGTTATTTCAAATGGTGGAAACCAGGATGATGCTAAGGATGTCTTTCAGGAGTCTATTATAATTGCTTTTAAGCAAATTTCTGAGAATAAAATTGAGATCAAAACGAGTTTTGATGCATATTTATATGGCATGGCCCGCTTGATATGGCTAAAGATATTGCGAAATAAGAAGATTCATGATAAAAATATTTCTATAATCAAAGAATCTCAACCTGAATATCACCCGGCTGACAATATGATTGATGAGGATTTGGAGATGAGACTTTACAGAAAGCATTTTCTGAAACTTGGCGAGGAATGCCAGAAACTTCTACAAATGACTTTAGACAATGTTCCTTATGAAGAAATCGCAATAAAGATGGGCTATAAGAGTGAAAAGATTGTAAGAAACAAAAAATACAAATGCAAGGAAACCCTGATTAAAATGATTCGGGAAGATCCTGAATATAAGAATTTCAATAGGTTTTAGAGGCTTTATTTCTCTTCCTGTATATCAAGACCAGAAATAATAAAATAATAATGACCGAAACAACCAGGATGCATACTTTGGGATATTTATTCCCATAAAGTGGGTCCGTATTTCCCATGGTAATGTATGCCGACCAGAAAAATGGGTGAGAGTTTTCAGGTTTTGCCTCTTTGATAAACTTAATTTTGGCGTTGCGCAGAGCCTCAGACTTAGTCATGCCTTTTATTAAAGAGGTATAAAATTCTTTCATTAGTTTTACACCTGATTTGTCTTCCACCTCCCACAGTGTCATAAGAATACTGGGTGAACCTGCATAGGCAAAACTCCTTGCCAGACTCATAACACCTTCACCCTGATTGTAATTTCCATCACCTGTGCTGCAAGCACTAAGTACTACAAGTCTTGCATTCAATTTCAGACTAAATATTTCAAATGTATTCAATAAGCCATCATTCAATGTGTCTTGACCAAGTGTAAAAATTAGTTTTGAAAACATCGGATTATCATTATCAATCACGGTGTGCATAGCAAGATGCAATATATCATATGATTCTGCAATATTCCTAAAATTGGTTTCTGTGGCATCTTTTCCAATAAATACTTCAGATGGTATAAGATTTTTGATGGCGTTGACCTCATCAATAACTCCGGGTATAGGATAAAGATCCCTACGGTATTTTTTTTGTCGGGTAATAAGCTCCTTTTTATTTGCAAGTGATATACTGTTTGCATTGTATTCAGGTGCAAAAGCGAGTAATTTTTTTACTCTTTTATGTGAAGATTTTTTCCCCAATTCGGTATAAAGAGTAGAGGAATAAGAATAGGATATGTTGTAGTCATACAAAAGGTATTTTAGGTCCTTAAAATATTCTGAAGAAAGAGAGTCAGGAGTTTCTTTGATTAATGTTTCAAAGGGAAGGAACGACAATATACCCTCGGGAACAATGATGAGATGATCTCCTTTTATTAATTCTTCCACAGGCTCAATCAGAATCTTATACAGACTATTGCTATTCCAGCAAAACTGAGTGTAGTTGCTATAGGATTGTTTGCTGTAATCAAAATTCTGATATTCATTAAGATAATCATTCACCAATTGAAAGAAACTGCTGTCAATAGGGGTGGATGTAAAATAGAAATCTTTCTCAGTAACTACAAAAGTATGAAGCATATCATCCAAAACACAATATTCAAGAATGCTGGCATTTTGTGAAAGCTGATTTTGTATTTTTCTAGGTGTAATAACCGTATTGTTGTACTTAAGTTGATAATAATTCGGATAATCCTTCTCGTATTGCTTTATAAGTTGCTCATATTGATTTTCTGCTTCTAATAAGTATTCTCCCCAATCCTGCAATTTCTTTTGATTAGGTTTCTCAGTCTGATTTTCTTCGTAAATATTTTCTTTGAAAAAGGCAATTTCTTTCAATAGTTTCTTTTCTTGTAGAAGGAGGTTTTCCGGTAGTTCACCAAATTCACGTGCATCAATCTCGCGCAAAGAGGAAAGAAGTACGGCAGATCTTGATTTTTCAGATATTTCAAAGGCCAGCAGGCTGTATTTAACATCATTACTAATCTCAAAAGCATGGTTTGCAAGTTCCAGAGCAGCTTTGTAGGTGTAATTTTCAAGTTCAGCCATTTGTAATTTTGCCTCAAAAGACTGGTAGCTGTTTCTCATTTCTTCAACTAATTCTATTTGAAGTAAGGAACTATTAAGAGCTATTTCAAGGTATTTAAAATCTTTCTCTTCATTGTAGAGCGCACTCAAGCACCTGGATTTGGATTTTAAAATTTTAAGGGCCAGCAACTTATTTGAAATTTGTTCAATTTCAGGATTAGAAAAAAAATCAATTGGAGTAAATTCATTAGTAATAATTTGCATTGCTTTTTGGTAATTCTCAAGAGCTTTACTGTAATTGCTTTTTCTTTCAAATAGATTTCCGATGCTTTCAAACAATTCACTATATTGTTCTGATTTTTGAGAAATTTTTTTTTGCATCTCAATCGCCAAGTTGAAATAGTCTTCTGACTTATTGAAATTTCCCAACTCCAGATAGTCCAGACCAATATTGTTGTATAAAATAATTAATTGTCCGTTAAATGAATTAAGGTCTTTCTTACAAATATCAATTGCATTTAATTGCAGATCAATGCTTTTGTTATAATCATTAATCTTTGCATAGGTATTTGCAGTGTTAATATAATAGCTAATTAGCATTGCAGAATTATCAGGCAATCTTTGAATTAATTTGAAAGATTTCTTAAAATAATTTAAAGACATCTGAAAATTATTTAATGCAGATTCAAGAATCGCTTGCCTTATATATAGATTGGCCTCCCAATAAACAAAAGGATCCAGAGTCTCATTATTTAAAAACCTATTTGCATAGCTATAATACTCCTGTGCCTTATGGTAGTTCCCTAATATTTTATGAATTCGCCCCATGTTAGAATATAATATTCCAAGGAAATTTTTGTTAGTGACTTCTGATTCCAAGTAGATTTTTTCTGCTTTATTAAGGAATATCAATGCAGAATCATACTCCCAGTTATAGGATGAAAAAGTCCCAATATTTAGTAAACTTCTCGCCATTTCAGGGCTGTTCGGATCATATACAGTAAGAACCAAATCATGACTTTTCTGAACAAATGAAAGTGCCCGTCTGCTATCTCCAACTCTAAGGTAATAATCTGCACTGTCTTTCATCAATTGGATTGAATCTTTTTGTCTCTCAAAACATACATTGTTCTCTTGCAGTAAAAATCTTCCATATAACGGATGTCCCATAAGTAAAAACAAAAAACCAATACATGCTATTTTTTTTTCAATCTTCATTTCAATGTTGTACTAATACTGACTAAAGTATAAAATAAAGGCAAAAAAAAGAAGATTGTAAATAGCATATATACAAGTAGTTATAATTTTATTTTCAAAAAAAATAAAAAAAGTTGTAAAATGGCGGTGACATTTCCTGATCAAGTGGAACATATACTTGAATAACGAAACACTCAAAAAGCTTTACCTTAAACCCCGTAATTATGAAAAGAATAATAAACCAATTAACCGACACAAACTCAAAAAAAGAATTAAAAGGATTAACTATTAATGATATGCTTATGATAAGAGGAGGAGGCAAAATTGATGATGATGCTGGCAAAACAGTGTAAAAATATTTAAAAACTGGTTGTTTTTTTCAATGAACAGAAGAGGATTCTTGGCGAGATAGAGAATGGTTTTAACGGCACATAACTTCAATTCCTTTCCCAATTCTTGCATTTTTTTATCTCGCCAACCTTTTCTTTTAAAAAAGTAAAAAATATTTTGGTTGTAGATGCAGCCAAACATTATATAAAATAAAATTATTGAGATTTATTGAATAGTTAATTATTGCTTTACTAAGCAAGGAGACTTATTATGAAATTACTACCGGTGATTTATGCCGGGTGTTATGGAGAAGAAGAAGTGATTAAAAAGAAGTAAATTTTTATTAATACTACTGTGTGTTTTATATGCACAGCTATTGAGGCTGATAATCTGATTATTAGAAGCTTATGGGATTAATACGGACTTTAAATAGTATACAATTATTATATAGTGTGTTGTAAATCAAATAGATTATTATGAAACAGGAAATGAATTATTCAAAGTATGTTGACAGATACCTTGAGAACGTTATGAGTAAAGATGAACGTGTATGGTTCGAAAAAGAACTTGAAGGTAATCTGAAACTGCAAGATGAAGTAAGATTGCAGAGAAGAATACATAAAGCAATTGCCGACAAAGAAGCATTTGCTCTTGAGGAACAATTAAACCTTATACATGATCAGGTATATAAGCCATGGACTGTCAAGCTTACTAAATCTTCAGTGAAGAAGGCTATGGTAATTGTATCGGGTATAGCTGTTTCTTTGGCTTTGATTGCGGTGTTATTAATTTCTCAAAGAAATAATACCTCATCTTCAGATTTGTTTGCACAGTATTTTGAACCCGCCGACATCGGAATGAGTTTTCGTACATCAGGAAATGCTGTCAGCAATGATTTAAAAACAGCAATGATGCTTTATGAAAGCAAAAGATTTGATGAAGCCATTCAAATGTTTGAAGAAATATTAAAGAATGATAATTCAAGAATAGGTCTTAACCTCTACTCTGGAATTTCTCATATGGAAGTAAAACAGTATGATGAAGCAAACCTTAGATTCAAAAAAATAATTGATCATAAAACCAATGCATTTATCGAATCAGCAGAATGGTATCTTGGTCTTTGTTATTTATTGAAAGAAGACAAGGAAATGGCGATAAAAATCTTTACAGAAATCAGCAATAGCAAGGGTTACTATTCTAAAGATTCGAAGAAAATATTGAAAAAATTGAAATAGTGTTAAATTATTCATATAACGGGGCTTTTAATGCAGGCCCGGGGTGGTTCCCGGACCTGCCTTTTCATCTTAGTATATTCTTTTAAAGAATCTTAGAATCATAATTTATTTCTTATGAAATATAAGGACATCATAAAAAAAATTAAAAATCCATTTCGGGGTATGAAAAGTAGAGAAGAAAAATGTGGAAAAGATGTCGAGAATGATTATCTCAAAAAAAGAATTCAGTTGCTTGAGAATCTCCTGGAAGAGAAAACAAATTGTGTCGATGATGCCAAATCCATTTTTCTTAGAAACTTATACCATGAAATCAGAACTCCACTTAATGCGATAGTCGGTTTTTCAGATTTAATTGAACTTAATAGTCTGGCAAAAGACGAAAAAGATCAGTACATAAAGCATATCAGGGAAAGTAGTAAAGACTTTCTAAGGAAAATGGATAATATTATAGAAGCATCTATTCTCGAAGCAGGCTTGGTTAAGATTTCATTGAATGAATGTCTATTAAATAATTTATTGAATGAATTGCATACTTATTTTAGCATTCAGAGTCATATTGCTGACAAGGTAATTGACTTTTCAGTATATAAACCAGAATATCACAAAGATATTAATGTTTACTGCGACTCAGGACGATTGTCGCAGGTATTGATGAACCTGATATCCAATGCGTTTAAATTTACTCACAAGGGATCAATTAAATTTGGATATGAAATCAACGGAAATGATATCCAATTCTTTGTTAGTGATACTGGCATTGGAGGTCTGGAAGGCAAGGGCCAGATTATTTTCAATAAGTTTGCTAAACTTGATGAATCTGATAGTTCACAGGAAGGTTTAGGTTTGGGACTTAGTTTATCAAAAAATCTGGTTGAATTAATGGGAGGTAATTTATGGTATGAATCAGAAGACTCAGGCGGTACAACATTCTATTTTACAATTCCTTATAAACCTGTTTTTATTAGTAAAAACCACAAAAAAGATAAGGAAAACAGTCTTTTAAAAAATTCCTTGAAACAGAAAATACGCAATTCTGTTGCGCTATAAATGTAAAAATTCTGGATTTTCTCAATAAAACCATTTAGATTCGTGTTGAAAAGCTCTTAACTACTTTAAATGAGTAAGTTTCCTGTTTTCATACAACATGACATAAACGATTGCGGCCCATCATGCTTGCGCATGATAGCAAAATATTATGGCAAACACTATTCACTTGAATCCCTTCGGGAACAAAGTTACATAACTAAGTCGGGAGTTTCATTACTTGGCATTAGCGAAGCTGCTGAAGAAATAGGTTTTAGAACGAAAGGTCTTAAAGTTAGTTTTGAGCAACTGAAAAAAGAAGTAATACATCCTTGCATTATTCACTGGAAACAGGAACACTTTGTTGTGGTTTACCGAATAAAAAAAGGAAAGGTATTTGTCTCAGATCCGGCTTTTGGAAGAATAGATTACAGTGAAAAAGAATTTATCAGGAATTGGGCCTCAATAACTGAGGATGACGAAGATATTGGTGTCTGTTTGCAGCTTGAACCAACCCCTGAATTTTTTAAATCTGAAGATGAACAAGTTAACAGGAAGAGTTTAAAATTTCTTATAAAATACCTCAGAGGGTATAAATCATTGATCATTCAAATAGTAATTGGCGTTCTAATGGGAGGAATAATTCAGGTAATTTTCCCATTTCTATTTCAAACCATTGTCGATAAAGGAATAATAATTCCTAATCCTTCATTAATTTTTACAATACTTATAGCTCAGCTCTTGCTTGTTACCAGTAGATTTTCAGTTGAATTTATTCGCAACTGGATAATCCTGCATTTGGGTTCAAGAATTAATATCTACCTGGTATCTGACTTTCTGATTAAGTTGATGCGTTTGCCAATCTCTTTTTTTGATAGTAAAAACAGAGGTGATTTAATACAACGCATTGCAGATCATAGAAGAATTGAAATTTTCCTTACCAGAACAACAATTGATTTGTTCCACTCAGCATTTACAATTACCATAATGGGAATTGTTCTGGCAATTTTCAACATAAAAATATTTTTGGTTTTTCTCGTAGGCAGTATATTCTATTTATTGTGGACTATGCAATTCATGAAAAAGCGTAAAGAATTAGACAATAGAAAATTCGCCCAGATGTCAAGTAACCAAAGTACCTTGATACAGCTTCTGACAGGGATGCATGAGATAAAACTAAACAATTGCGAAAGAAGGAAACGTTGGGAGTGGGAAAACATTCAGGCTAAACTTTTTAGAATCAATGTAAAAGGATTGACTCTTCAGCAAAAACAAAGAGCCGGAGCACTTATTTTTAATGAGTACAAAGATGTTCTTATAGTTTTTTATACTGCTATGCTTGTTCTTAATGGCCAATTGACCTTTGGTGCTATGGTAGCAATTTCTTATGTAATAGGACAATTGTCTGGACCAATTGACCAGATGATAGACTTTTTTCACACGACACAGGATGCACGGATTAGCCTTGAACGTTTATCTGAAATACACAACAGGGATGATGAAGAAATAAATAAAAGCTATCTTATAACCGAGATTGAACAAAATCAAAATATAAGCATTGAAAAATTAGCCTTTCAGTACGAGGGACCACAATCTCCATTTGTATTAAATAATATTGATATTGAAATACCTAAGAATAAAATTACTGCCATAGTTGGAACAAGTGGAAGTGGGAAAACTACTCTTTTAAAGCTTTTATTGAATTTTTATGAGCCTATTCAGGGTAATATTTTCATTGGGAAAGAAAATTTGCAGAAAATCAGTTCATCCTATTGGAGAAGCATTTGTGGAGTGGTTATGCAGGATGGTTATCTTTTTTCAGAGAATATAGCTCAGAATATCGCTCTTTCAGATGAAACTATTGATAAAGAAAAATTATACTTTGCTTCACGATTGGCTAATGTAAATCCAATCATTGATGGATTGCCAATGGGATTCAATACTAAGATAGGACAGGAAGGACTTGGATTAAGCCAGGGGCAAATGCAAAGAATCCTTATTGCCCGTGCAATCTATAAAGATCCGAAGTTTATATTCTTTGATGAAGCAACCAATGCTCTTGATGCTAACAATGAAAAGGAAATTCTTGAAAATCTAAGTAGTTTTTTTAAAGGTAGGACCGTAGTTATTGTTGCACATCGTTTAAGTACTGTTAAAAATGCCGATCAAATTATTGTTCTGGAGAAAGGTAAAATTGTTGAAGTTGGAACCCACAATGACTTAACCAGGAAAAAAGGTCAATACTTTCATCTGGTAAAAAATCAACTTGAACTCGGTATATAATGAATAGACTGTCTATTACTGAAAAAGATAGGAAAGAAGCTAAGAATCTTAAAATTCGAAGCGAGGAAATGCAAGATATTCTTGGACAGGTACCTCAATGGATAGTTCGATATGGAACCATAGTTATATTTATTGTTTTGTTGATACTTATTTTTGGCTCTGCCATTCTTAAGTATCCTGATATTATTAACGCCAGGGTGGTTCTTACAACCGAAAATCCTCCAGCTGATCTTACCGCTAATGTTTCAGCAAAGATTAAGCACATTCTTATTGCTGATAAGCAAATGGTAGATAGTAATCAGGTATTGGCAATATTAGAGTCTGCAGCAGAATATGAAGACATAAGCAAACTTGCGGAAATGTTAGGCGATAACTTCACTATTGACTTATTGATTAGATCTGATTTTTCAAACGATCTTCGGTTAGGTTCGGTGCAGGATGCCTATGCTAATTTGCAAAAGAGGATTGATGAATACAATAGCTATGTGAACCTGGATTATTACAAAAGAAAAATAAATTCGATTCAGTCTGAACTTAAACAGTACAATCTATTTCTTTCCAGGCTGAAAGAACAAGGACAGGTTCTTGAACGTGAATTCATTCTTGCTGATAAACAATTCAAACGTGATTCTATGCTATTTGTAGAGCAGGTACTCTCATCTTCTCAATTGGAAAAATCAGAGACTGTACGGTTAAATAAGCTCTTTAATTTGAAAGAAACACAAACTGAATTGGCAGCAGCAAGAATTGAAGTTTCAGATCTGGAACAGGAACAGTTGGAACTTGAGCTGAAACTTGAAGAATCTGCTCGAATTCATCTGCAAAGTATCAGAGAAGCATACGAGAAGCTTAAAGGGCAAATCTCATTGTGGATGAATGCATATGTACTAAGGTCACCTTTTTATGGCCAGGTCACCTTTACTAAATTCTGGAGTGATAATCAGTACGTAAATTCCGGAGAAACTGTAATGACAGTTCTGCCTGATGACCAGGGAAACATTGTAGGAAAAACTGAATTATCGGCTTTAGGAGTTGGAAAGGTGAAAGAAGGACATAGTGTGATCATAAAATTTGACAATTATCCTTACCTGGAGTTTGGGACTATTGCTGGTAGCGTCTCATCCATCTCTTTGGTTCCAAATAATGATTATTATTCTGCTGAAATTGCTATTGATAGTAATATACTAATCACTAACTATAACATAATGCTCATTTTTCAACAAAATATGCCAGGCAATGCTGAGATTATTACCGAAGAGAGGAGTTTACTTATAAGAATCCTTGAGCCATTTAAATCTGCAATAAACAGACAGAAAGAGTATAATAAAGAGTAGTGAGGAATATGCTTAGATTAAATAAAAAGAGGTGAGGAGAATGACTATTGCTTTTTCTTTGGAAGTGTAAATGAGAAAGTGCTGCCGATACCAGGTTCACTTTCAATAATTATCTTGCCCTTGTTCTTCTCAACAAATTCTTTACAGATAATTAAACCAAGGCCTGTTCCACCTTCACCCGATGTTCCAGAAGTTGAAAAATACTCATCAATACGAAACAGCTTATCAATATTCTCTTTTGTTAATCCAATTCCGGTATCTGTAATCGATATAATGAGTTCTTTGGCATTGCTTTCATTACATCTTATTAGTATACTGCCTTCTTCTTTAGTGAATTTAATAGCATTGCTCAAAAGGTTGCGAATGACAAGATTTATCATATTGCTGTCAGCATAAGCACTGGAATTGCAATCTATTTCAGAAACAAGCGAAATGGATTTATTTTCAGCACTAGCTTTGGTCAATTCAATGTTCTGCTCTACCAATTCTGATATTTTGATTTGCGAAGGATTGTACCTGATTGTGTCAGTTTGAGTTCTTGCCCATTGCAATAAATTTTCCAATAAATTGAAAGCGCTTTCTGATGATGTTTTGATCATTGACAGAAGTTCAAGTTTCTGAGTTTCCTCAAAATCAGCATTGTTTCTCATTAACAATTCAGAAAATCCGAAAATGGCCTGGAAAGGATTCTTTAAATCATGAGCAATGATGGAGAAGAATTTATTTTTTGTTGCATTCAAATGCTCTAGCTGCACATTTGTTTTTTGAAGATTTTGGGCCTGCTTGCTTAATTCTTCAGACTGATGTTGTATTTTTTCCTGCCTTTCTTCCAGTATTATATTAACTTCTTGCAGGTTTTGTGCTTGTTCACGAAGCTGCTTTTCGGCATTTTTTTGTTTCGTAATATCGCGGCCTATTCCAACTATACCGGCTATGTTTCCATCAGCATCAAAATAAGGTACTTTAGAAGTCGACATAACTCTTTCTCTTAATTTTTCATCAAAGCCGATCTCTTCTTTATTTATAATAGGTTTTCCCTTCTTGAGTAGTTCCTGATCATCTTTATAATAAAGTTCAGCAGCTTCCTGAGATGGAGCCGTTTCATAATCAGTTTTTCCAACAATTTCATCCAATGAGTCTTTTTGCATTACTTTTAAAAGACGTCTGTTAACAGTAAGGAACTTGCTGTCTTTATCCTTGATATAGATATAGTCAGGCATGTTATCTATCAGGGTTCTTAACAAGTTTCTCTCTTTTTCAAGAAGAAGATTTTGCTCAGTAAGCGATTCCGATTGTTTTGTAATTTCTTCCTGACGTTCCTCCAAAAGATGATTGTTTTCCTCTAATTCAGCAGAGTGCTTTTTCAATTCCTCCTGAAATTTTTTCATCTCAGTTATGTCTCTACCAACACCAACAAGACCAACCAGTCTTCCTTCAGCATCAAAATATGGAACCTTTGTAGTAGAGATAATCCGCTTATTCCCGTCATTATCAATTCCAATTTCTTCTATATTTACTGCTTCCTTACCAGATGTTATTACCTTTCGCTCAAGATCGTAAAAGCCTTGTGCTAACTCTTTATCATAAAAATCAAAGTCAGTCTTTCCTTCCAGGTCTTCCTGGCTTTTTGCTTTCATTATGTCGCAGGTCTTTTTATTAGCCGCTATAAACCTGCTGTTTGTATCTTTAATGTAAATGAAATCCGGTATTGTATCAATAATAGTCCGTAACAGATTTCGCTCATTCTCAAGAATACTATTTTGTGAGCTTAGTTCATCTGCTTGCTGATTGATCTCTTCCTGCCTTTCTTCAAGCAACACATTAATTTCCTGTAAGCTTTGAGCCTGTTCTTTGAGTTTTTCTTCTGCTTCTTTCTGACGAGTTACGTCTCTGCCAATTCCTACTAATCCAATAATATTACCTTCTTTGTCCCGAATTGGAACTTTTGTGGTCGATTTTATCAATATGTTTCCTTGAGGATCAAATCCGATTTCTTCTTTGTTAATAACAGGTTCACCAGATTCAAGAACCTGCTTGTCGTCTTTATAATAGATTTCAGCAACATCTTTAGGAAAAAAATCAAAATCTGTTTTTCCAATAAGGTTATCGTATGTTTTGCACTTGGTTACTTTAATTAGTTGCGAATTTCCATCTAAAAACCTGCACTCTGTGTCCTTGACGTAGATTGTATCTGGCATGCTGTCCATTAGGGCTCTGAGAAGGTTTCTTTCTTTTTCAAGGGCAAAATGTTGTTTATCAATTTTTTGTGAAGTTAGCTCCTGTTCTGTAATATCAGAGCAAGTACCCATCAATCCAATAATCTTACCTTTTTTATCTTTAATAGCAATTTTTGTTGTAAGAATAAACTGTTTCTCACCGTTGATGTCATTTTCCTGTTTCTTCTTAATTATTTCATCTCTTCCTGAAAGGATATTCTGGTCATCTTCAATGAATTTTTTGGCAACATTTGCGTCATACAAATCCTGATCAGATTTACCATACAAATCCTTGGGACTACTTACATTCATGAATTCACTAAACCTGTGATTTGCGAGTATGTATTTGCTACTAATGTTTTTTATATAAACACAGTCCGGAATATTGTTTATTAAAATGTTTAATTGATCACTTTCATCCAATAAGCTATGAGTTATTGAATAAAATGATCTTCGTCTCTGCCTTCTTCTAATTAATTTGTAAATAGCGAATATGCCTAATGAAGATACCAATCCTGCCACAAAAAATAATATTCCTGAATATATATTTCCATTTGGACTTAATATAGTAAAACTTAATAAATTGTAGGACTCAGGTAAGCTCATATTACTATTACTTCATCTTGGTTGTTTATAAAGTATGCAATTCTACGAAAATAAATTAATATGGTTCGTTAAATTTTCAGAATTGGAATGAATTTGATGTTTTTCCTTTAAGATGGATCAGGTTTTATTGCCAGGAGAATGCCTCTGCTTGGCTCTCCTTCCAAGGATATATTATTATTCTACATAATATATAAAAAATGAAGCATCCCTGATGTTTTCATCAAGGATGCCGTTGGGTTTACTCCATCTGGGTTTTTTTGTGTATTAACCTTAAGATAGATGTAAATTAGTAATTAGATCTAACCCTTATTAATCTTTTAGATGTAACAAAGGAGCAAAAGGTTGCGTCTCAAATGAAAAAAAGTAGAATTTTCCTTGAACAGCCTATTTGTAAATCAAAGTATTTCTTGTTATCATTGAAAAGGAATAAATATTTGCATGACAATGAAGATTGTAGTTGATGAAAAGATACCCTTTTTAAAAAATGTTTTGGAACCATTTGCTGATGTAGAGTATTTTCCTGGCATTCAGATTGATAATGATAAAGTAAAGGATGCTGATGCACTAATAATCAGAACCCGTACGAAGTGCAATGCTGAATTATTAGATGGATCAAAAGTAAAATTTATTGCATCTGCTACTATCGGATTTGATCATATCGATATTGATTACTGCAAAAAAAATAATATTTTCTGGACCAATGCCCCAGGTTGTAATTCTGGGTCAGTAATGCAATACATTGCAAGTGCATTAACACTTTATGCAAAGGATGAAGACATTGATCTAACCAAAAGGACTCTTGGTGTGATTGGGGTTGGAAATGTTGGGAAAAAAGTTGTTCGACTTGCCGAAATTCTAGGTATGAAAGTATTATTGAATGATCCTCCACGCGTAAGAGCTGAAGGACCATGTGGATTTGTATCACTTGAAGGGATACTTAGAGAAGCTGATATGATTTCACTGCATGTTCCTCTAAATCAAGGTGGAGAGGATTCAACCTATCATATGGTTAATGATGGCTTTCTTAACCATCTTAACAAGGAGACTTTGCTGATAAACTCATCACGTGGTGAAGTAATTGATACCATGGCTTTAAAAAGGAATTTAAGCATAGGATATCCTAAATCTGTTATCCTTGATGTATGGGAAAATGAACCGGATATTGAGTTCGATCTTTTGTGTGAATCCTTTATTGCTACACCACATATTGCTGGCTATTCAGCAGATGGGAAGGCCAATGGAACAAAATTGGCAGTTCAGGCATTAAGCAAATATTTTGCGATGGAATTAAATGATTGGGAACCTGACAACATCCCAATTCCTGGCAATATTCAAATTGAATACGATGGACTGGATAAAACTTTCCAGGAAATTGTTACTGACCTTATCTTACATACTTACAATCTCAGGAATGACGATAGAGCTCTTAGAAATTCAGTAGCTGATTTTGAATTGTTAAGAGGCAATTATCCGCTTAGAAGAGAGTTTAATACTTACAAATTGAAAATTGAAAATATTTGTGATGAGTATAAGAAACAATTGATGAGACTAGGATTTCAGTTGTAATAATTGTTAAGCGTTTTGTGTTGCTTTGCTCAATTCTTTGGCACTATCGCTAAATCCTTCATAGGAACCATTCTCTTCAATATAGCGCTTTGCTCTTAGATAATGTGCTTTATACTTAATGTAGCGTGCACCATTTTCAAATTCCCAATATACATTTCTCGCTTTGTATAATTTCCCAATACAGGCTTCAAATATTAGAGTGTATGAAATACCTGTGTACTGCTCGGCTTCCAAAATGGAATTAAATCTAACAGATCGATTTGCAAAAAAACCAATAACAGGAATATTGTAACGTCTTTGATGTTTCTTAGTACTTACAGACATTTTCATAGAGAAGTTTATTTTCTTAAAACGTTTGTTTTTGAAGTTGGTTACATAAATGTACAAAAAATATACTATGAAAAATACAATGTTTTATAAACCATTTTAATAATTAGGACCTTGGTCGAAACATTTCTTTTTGCATGATGTTTAGAATATGTAAGTTAAAAATACTAGAGAATCTTTTTAGGCTGACCAGTTGTCTCAATTACATTCGACCAGAGTTCGCCCTCTGTAGATATTCTTTTGCTTTTTTCCACTGTCATTGGAATGGGAAGCACTGTAAAGTGTGTGTTCCAATAGCCAACAACAAATCCTGTTTTACCTGACATGGCAGCATGTACAGCATTTTGCGCAAGAATATTACAGAAAAGACTATCATTCGCATTAGCAGGAGAGCTTCTTATGATGTAGCTGGGATCAATGTATTTCAAATTAAAAGGGAAATTAAGACTTCTAAACTCCATCTTGATTGTATCGCGCATATATATGCCAATATCATTGTATTTAATATTGCCTGAAGCATCTTTTTTAATTGTCTTATCCGCAAAAAGGTTTTGTCCTGTTCCCTCGGCAACAACAATAAGAGCATGATGTTTTTTATCGAGTCTGCGTTTCAATATTTGTAAAAAACCATTTTCGCCAAACATATTAAATTCAACTTCAGGAACCAGTACAAAATTTACTTCCTGAATAGCTAAAGCAGCATTTGCGGCTATAAATCCTGAATCACGCCCCATCAATTTTACGAGGGCAATGCCATTATAGGCTCCTTTTGCCTCGTTATGCGCACCCCTGAGAATTGAAGTTGCAATAGCGAATGCAGATTCAAATCCAAATGATTTTTCAATTAGGTTGATGTCGTTATCAATTGTTTTTGGAATACCTGCAACCGCAATCTTTAATCCTCGTTTGGTGATTTCATCTGTTATGGATTGGGCGCCACGTAAAGTGCCATCACCACCAATGGTAAATAAGATGTTTATATTCATTCGCTCAAGAGCATCAACAATTTCGCCTATATCCTGAGGGCCACGCGAAGAACCTAATATAGTACCTCCCAGCATATTTATATCTTCAACAGATTTAGGCGTCAGGTCAATAACTTCATGTTTATATTTAGGAATAAATCCCTCATAGCCGTATTTAATACCAACAACTCTTTTCACTCCATACCGATCAAAAAGTTGCATTACCAATCCCCTGATCACATTATTAAGTCCCGGGCACAATCCACCACAAGTGACAATAGCTGCTTTGGTTTTTGCCGGATCAAAATATATAAATTCTCTGGGGCCGGCCTTTTCAAATGATACGGGCTCAATATTTTGTTCAATGCAGCTTTTGTAATAGCGGATATCAGATTTCATTACAATTCGCTCTTCATCCTGAACATAATTAAATATACCGTCTCCGAGAATTTTAGATAGATTCAAAGGGGATTCAATAGTGCATTTCCCAAGCTTTGGAACGATGAATTGTTCTGCTTTATACATATTTCTGAATATTAAAAATCAAAAATAAACAATTCATATGAAGGTATTTTAATTAGGAAAGAAATTATCTCAACGATTTTAATAAGGAATAGATTAAAGTAGTGCTTTTAGCGGCTGGATAACCTTAGACCAGTTATAATGAATTTTCGCATATTCTCGCATCTGTTCACCTGATTTTTTCAAGTCAAGGGTAGATAGTTTATTTATTTGCTTAATAAGCTCAGCAGAAGACTTGAAGAAGTAGGCAAGGTTCTTAGTGGTATTCCTGTTGAAAACATTATCAAAGGCAAGAATAGGGCAACCAGCATACATGGCTTCAATAAGAGAAGGGTTAGTTCCTCCGGCACTATGACCGTGAATGTAGATTTTGCACTGCTTTCTGTATTGCTGTAAAAGCTCAGGCTTATTATAAATGGGATCTTTGAACAGTACCTTTTGATTATTTCTGGTAGTTTTCTTTAATTGTCGCCCAAACCTGGTTTGATTCCAATTGGATATTACTATCAAATCGAGATGGTGAATTTCTTCAAATGCTTTTACAATTAACTTTAGATTGTTTTCTGGCTCAGCTCTACAAATAACCAAAGCATATGGTTTATTATGCACTGGATTGATTTCTGAGATTTCGGGCAAATGATTGCCTCCGTATTTTATGTTGAGAATCTTATGTTGATGTTTCAAAGGTACTGTATCCAGCAAAACACTATTGTCCAATATTATATGATCGGAAAATCGAATAGATAGTTTGGCTGAGCAGTGCAGGAATTTCCGCGTAATAAGATTCCATTTTGGTCTTAACCATTCAGCTCCATCAAGATGTGTAACTATTTGAGTCTTTCTGAAAGGTGCAATAAAAGGCATCCACATTCCTGCTCCAACTCCCAGAATTAATATGCTATCGGCAGTTTTTAATCCACGGAGTATGCATAGCAGATCATAGAAAATACTGAAACCCCCATTTGCCGGTAGAAGCAGAAACTCACGATTCACTAAATTCCAGGATTTGGATCGTTCATTTTTTCTGTAAAATCTCCTGTCACAATAAACTGTTATATTTGCAAAATCAATGAGTAATTTAGAAATTTGCTCTGCAAAAGTTTCAAAACCACCATATCTGGCAGGAATTCCTGTGCACCCTATTATATGTAGATTAGTTCTCAAAATTGTGGTATAAAATGCGGTTGTTAAGTTATTAACAACAAGCAATTTTTGAAAAATAAAATCATTAAATTAAGTTCATCATCAGATTGAAAGTTACATGAAAATTTTGGAATTGTAACTTCATACTAAGTTAAGATTACTCAAACGATTAACTGACAATAAGATACGCCTTGAATTATCATAACACACTGAAATATAGCACATTAATAAAATTTTATTTTTTTTTGCTTTTTAATAAACTGATAATAAAATGAATAGAATCATATTGAGAAAATCAAGAGCAAAACGATTTTTTTTTTAGGTTTTTTTTCACAAAATTGCTGTCTGAAAAATTAACAAAGCCCGAAATTATAATAACCTAAAACTAAACACTATACAAAAAATGCATAGGGAAATATGGAGCAATTGTCTTAAAGTAATAAAGGATAATGTACCTTCAATTAGCTTTAGGACATGGTTCGAACCAATAGTGCCGTTAAAACTTGAGAAGAACATCCTAACCATTCAGGTTCCCAGTCCATTTTTTTATGAGTATCTTGAAGAAAAGTACATTGAAATTATCAGCAAGACGCTTAGAAAGGAACTTGGTTACGATGCAAAACTTGAGTATAGTGTTGTAATGGATCACAATTCTGCTAAAAAAAGTGAACCCTTTACAGTAAAACTTCCGGCGCATAATCAGCGGGAACTTAAAAACAGACCTGTTTCTGTACCCTTAAATGCTGATGAGAAAACAATCAAAAATCCTTTTATCATTCCCGGACTTAAAAAGCTTGACATTGATCCAAGATTAAATCCTGAGAATTCGTTTGCAAATTTTATTGAAGGAGAATGCAACAGGCTAGCACGTTCCGCTGGTATTGCCGTTGCTAATAATCCCGGAGGTACTGCATTTAATCCATTGCTGATTTATGGAGATTCAGGATTAGGGAAGACACATTTAGCACAAGCTATAGGAATAGAAGTAAAAGAAAAATTTCCTGATAAAACCGTTCTCTATGTAAATGCGAATAAATTTCAGACGCAATTTGTTGAGTCAATAAGGAATAACAATAAAAATGACTTTCTCCATTTTTATCAAATGATTGATGTCTTATTAATAGATGACGTTCATGAATTTGCTGGCAAGGAAAAGACTCAGGATACTTTTTTCCATATTTTTAATCATCTTCATCAATCGGGCAAACAACTCATTCTTACATCAGATAAACCTCCTGTTGAATTACAGGGAATGGAGCAAAGGCTTCTTTCCAGATTTAAATGGGGCTTATCTGCTGATCTTAAAATCCCTGACTTTGAAACTCGTATTGCAATTCTGAAGCAGAAGATTTACAAGGATGGAATTGAAATGCAAGATGATGTAATAGAATACATTTCGACTCATATCACTGATAATATTCGTGAACTTGAAGGAGCTTTAATCTCCTTGCTTGCTCAGTCAACTCTTAACAGAAAGGAAATTACTCTTGAGCTTGCAAAAGAAATGATTGATAAGCTCATTAAAAACACAAAGAGAGAAGTATCAATTGATTACATTCAAAAAGTTGTGTGCAGCTATTATGATATCGGACTAGAAATGCTCCAGTCAAGAACCAGGAAACGTGAAATCGTTCAGGCAAGACAGGTAGCAATGTATTTTAGCAAGAGCTTAACAAAGTCTTCATTGGCCACTATTGGTGCTCAAATTGGAGGTAAGGATCATGCAACTGTTCTTCATGCCTGCAAAACAGTAAATAACCTAATGGACACTGACAAACATTTTAAGAGTCAGATTGATGATATTGAGAAGAAACTAAAGTTTTAATCAAATAGTAAAGCAGGTTTTAACCTGCTTTTTTTATGTAAATTAAATTTGAATATGATACGTAAGATATTACTGTTTTATTAAATGTGTCTGGTTTATATCATCATTAACTTCTATCTTATTCTTAATTAAAAATGTAGCTACTGTTATGGCAACTGATGTATATAGAACCATAAGTGAAGATTGCAAAGGACTCTTTAAGGATAAGGGCAGTAAATTTTATGCATTTGCCTATCCTGTTATGAATGAAGATGAAGCAAAACAACATCTCAAAAACCTTAAACAAAAATATCATGATGCACGTCATCACTGTTTTGCTTATAAATTGGGTCAAGACAATTCAGTCTACAGGATAAATGACGATGGAGAGCCTTCCGGAACTGCAGGAAAACAGATATATGGAAGAATTGTCTCTGCCGGATTATCCAATATATTAATAGTTGTTGTAAGGTATTTTGGAGGAACCCTTTTAGGTACTTCAGGCTTAATAAAGGCTTACCGATCAGCTGTCGAAGAATGTATAAGAAATGCCAATATAGTTGAGCGAACAGTTGACGTGAATTTTATAATCAGTTTTCATTATGAGCAGATCAGTAAAGTAATGCGCATAACAAAGGAAGGAGGATTAAAAATTCATAGCCAGGATTTTGGAAATGATTGCAAAATGGAGCTTAGTATTCGAAAAAATAATTATGAAAGAGTATCCAAACTGTTTTTAGC
>CAYWBC010000039.1:0-37283 GCA_964456285.1 uncultured Bacteroidales bacterium | reverse complement strand
CGGTTTTTGGAGGATTGCAGTTGCCGGGTGGGATAAATATTAAATTTAAATGGTACCTCCAGGATTTTCTTAATCATAATTATTCGCGCACAAATACTGGAGGAGCTTTTGAGATCAGTGATCTTACAAGATACAAAACCAGCCAGGTGTTTTATATTTCTCTTTCCTGGCAGTTTAATACAGCTTACATAACGAAAAGAGATTGGCAGACTGGTTCAGAAATGGCCTATAGATAAAAAGTACTTTAAAAAATATGATGCCCGGTTACCTATTTGTTATCGGGTTTCATTTTGTAAATTCGTTAATAGAAAATACTAAGCGCAATTTTGCGTTTTTCTAATAAACTGCAATCATGAAAAAGTTTGTTATATTCTTACTCTTTATATTTATCCTCAAATCAGGTTTTTCTCAACATCTTGGTGCCTATACCGATTATCGCGACCGCTTTTATATTTTCGATGATGGTGAAAGTGAAAAAGTTGAAGACCTGAAGGTGCAATCTTTTAAAATTGGAGGTGAATGTGTAATGTATATCAATAGTCAGGGAAACCTGAAGATATATAAAAATGGAGAAGTTAAAAAACTTGAATCAGGGGGGGTGTCAAAATATTTTGCAACCGATCATATTGCAGCCTATTCAGTTTTTGAAAAGCTGAAAGTTGTTGAGAATGGCGAAGTAATTACACTTAGTACAAGATGCCCGGTATATAGAGTGGAAGATAGCCTGGTAGTTTTTTATGACAAAAATTTGGAATCGCTCAGGGTTTATTACAACGGAGAAATTAAGGACATCGAAAGTGGAATGATTGGAATGCCGGTTGCTAATTTTAGCAGTGGTGATAATATTATTGCCTACATTTCTTCACGCACTAAAGATTTTAAGATCTATTACAATGGTACAAACCATACCATTCTTAAGTATGTTGAGAGGCTTTCATTTAAAGCAGGGAAAGACCTTGTAGCTTATCAGAACAGCATTAACAATTCTTTTAATGTTTATTATAAAGGGGAAATCCATAAACTAGAGAATTTTTATCCAAAATCTTACAAGGTCGGAGATGAATTCGTAGCATATATCGATAATATGGATGTTTTTAAAGTGTTCTATAAAGGAGAAGTGATTGTTGTAAGTGAGTCTGCTCCAGAGGCATATATTGCAGAAGATAAGCTACTTGTATTTACTGAGTACGATTATTTTAAAGTGTTTTCTGATGGTGAGGTTCATGAGGTAGAAGCCTATATTCCAAAGAATTTTAAACTGGATTGGCACACAGTAGCATACCTTGATAATAGCAATAGAATATGGTTATTTATCCACGGAGAAAAGAAATTTCTTACTAATGACCTGGTCAATTCATTCGATATATACCGCGATTTAATCGTTATGAATGTAAAGGTCGACAGGAATATTATCTATTATCTTGGTAAATCTTATGAGGGTATATCATTTTAATTTTTGTGAATCAGACAGAAATTTAGATAGTTACACGTGTAATTTGGAAAATATAAAGCTTGGTTTATTGTAACTATAGCAAGGCCCATTCACCTGAAACCACAAGAAATAGTAAATACATACCATAGAGCATATTCACTACAGTGAATAAAATATTGTATTCCACACGGTTCTTCTTGATGCGTCTACGTACCATAATACCAACATTTGGTACGATGGTAGCTGAAAGAAAAATCAAAAAGTAGATATTAAAAATACTGTCATAGGGTTGATCATTATCGGTGCTTGGTTTATCCCCAAACAACAACAGGTAAGTAAATAATAGAAATAGGGCCAGGAAGAAAAGATAAGAGATTTTTAAGGACATAGTGGAACCACGTCTTTTCTTATGTACGCGAAATGGTCTTAATATAATTATTGAAACGATAAATAATACTATGTATCCGACGAGGAAAAAGAATTGAAATATACCATGAAAAAAACCACCCATAGCTATTTTTTATTTAATTCTAAGTACAAGGTATTGATTTTCCTGAAAATATAACAGTTCTTATTTTCAACAAATATTATTTCAATTCCAGGAGAACCACATTCTCTACATGGTGGGTATGAGGAAACATATCTACTGGTTGAATGGCTGTAAGTTTATATTTTTCACTTAAAAGATTGATGTCCCTTGCCTGGGTAGCTGGATTACAACTGATGTATACAATGCGATGAGCCTTAATGTCCAGAATAGATTGCACAACATCAGGATGCATTCCGGCACGCGGTGGATCTGTAATAATTACATCTGGTACTCCATGATCCCTTGTGAAATTTTCTGATAACAAATCTTTAATGTCTCCGGTAAAAAAGCTGGTGTTTTTTATAAGATTAATTTTAGCATTTTCTTGTGCATCATTTATTGCCTCATCCACATATTCAAGACCGATGATCTTTTTGCATTGACCTGCTAAAAAATTTGCAATAGTACCGGTGCCTGTATACAAATCATATACTATTTCATCAGCTTTTAGATTTGCAAACTTTTGGGCTATATTATACAACTCAAGTGCTTGATTTGTATTGGTTTGAAAAAACGATTTAGGACCAATTTTAAATTTTAGATCTCCCAGTTTTTCGTATATATGATCCCTTCCACTAAATAAATGCACATCAAGATCGTGTATACTATCATTTACTTTAGAGTTTATAACATACATTAAAGATGTGATCTCAGAAAATTTACTTTGTATTTGTTTCAGAAGTTTATTGATAAGAGTCTTATTATTTTCCTGAAAGACTGCTATTACCATCCATTCGCCAAATTCTGTATTCCTGACAATGAGATTACGCATAAAGCCTACATTTTGTCTTTGATCGTAGTATGAATAATTTTCTGTCAGTGTAAATTCTCGAACAGCATTTCTGATTTTATTGGAAAGATCATCTTGTAAATAACAAGTATCTATATGCAATACTCTATCAAATCTACCTGGAATATGAAATCCTAAGGTGCGCCTGTCATTAATTTCATGTCCAGAATTAATTTCATCATCACTTAGCCAGCGTGTGTTAGTAAATGTATATTCCAGCTTGTTTCGGTAACATTTCTTTTTTTTGGATCCGAGAATAGGTTGAATCTCAGGCAATTCAACTTGTCCAATTCTTTGAAGACTGTTTTCAACCAGTTTCTGTTTGAAGAAAAGTTGTTTTTCATAGGAAAGATTTTGCCACTTACACCCACCACATACACCAAAATGATCGCAGAAAGGTTCTACTCTGAAATCTGATTGTTTTACAAGATCAATGACCGTTCCCTCCATGTACTTTTTGCGTTTTCTGCGGATTTGTACATTGGCGATATCGCCAGGTACTAGTCCCTGAACAAATACGACCATGTCATCTGATTTACCTACTGCTTTTCCAGCATCAGCAATATCAATAATCTCAAGGTTTTCAATAATTGGGAATTTCTTTCTTCGGGCCACAGATTTTCTATCTTTCGGCAAAGATAGAAATATTTGATTGCTAATAGTTTTAACTCACTAATGGAGTAATGAGTGAAGATAGACTGCGAGTGTTGGAAAAATCTCTATTTTTACAAGCTAAAAAATTTCGATGATATCTTTTCAGAATGTATACCTGCAATTTGGTGAAAGAAAGCTTTTCGACAATATTTCTTTTCAGCTTAACCCGAAAGATCGCATTGGACTTGTTGGGAAAAACGGGGCAGGCAAATCAACTCTTTTCAAAACAATACTTGATTTGGCAAAGATCGATTCTGGTTCTATAGTTGTTCCTGGTGATACATCTATTGGTTACCTTCCTCAAGAGCTTACTTTCAAAGATAAAAGGACAGTGCTTGAAGAAGCTATGAGTGCATTTAGTGATTGGCATAAACTGGAAAATGAAATAAGTCATTTGAACCAGCAACTTACTGATAGAACAGATTTTGAAACGGAGGAATACCTCGAATTGGCTGAACTTGTAGCTGAGAAAACTGAGCGAATGCACATGGTAAATGCCTCTACAATAGAAGCTGAAACAGTTAAGACTTTAACAGGTCTTGGATTCAGACAGTTCGATTTAAGTCGTGAAACACGAGAGTTTAGCGGCGGTTGGCGCATGCGTATTGAACTGGCAAAAATTCTTTTAAAAGCCCCTGATGTTTTTCTGTTGGATGAGCCTACAAATCACCTTGACATTGAATCCATACAATGGCTGGAAAATTTTTTAAGGCAGTATCATGGTGCAGTCATGCTGATTTCTCATGATAAAACCTTTCTGGATAATATCACAAAACGAACTCTGGAGATTTCCCTGGGAAAGATTTATGATTATAAAGTTTCCTATTCCAAGTATGTGAGTTTAAGAAAAGAGCGTCGTGAGCAGTTACTCGCTGCCTATAGAAACCAACAGAAGCAAATTGAAGATACAACCGATTTTATTGATCGTTTCAGATACAAAGCAACAAAAGCAGTGCAGGTACAATCCAGGATCAAGCAGTTGAATAAACTGGAAATCATAGAAATTGATGATGAAGATTTAGGTACTATCAATGTGAAATTTCCTCCTGCACCGAGATCAGGAACCATAGTAATAAAAGCAAGCAAGATCTCAAAAAAATATGGTAACCATACCGTTTTAAATAACCTGGACCTTATTGTTGAACGGGGAGAGAAAATCGCTTTTGTTGGGCGTAACGGTGAAGGAAAAACAACTCTGTCAAGGATAATAGTCGGAGACCTTGATTATATTGGCGAATGCAAGCTGGGACATAACGTTAACATTGGATACTATGCCCAGAACCAAGATGAATTGCTGGATTCAAATATTACAGTTCTTGAAACTATAGATCAGGTAGCAGTGGGTGAAATAAGAAGTAAGGTACGCGATATTCTTGGAGCTTTTCTTTTCAGTGGCGAAGATGTTGATAAGAAAGTTAAGGTTTTATCAGGAGGAGAAAAATCCAGGCTGGCACTGGCCAGATTATTGTTGAAACCCTATAATTTACTGGTATTGGATGAGCCAACCAATCATCTTGATATGCGTTCAAAAGATGTTTTAAAACATGCCTTAAAGTCCTATGATGGTACATTTATTGTGGTTTCACATGACAGGGAATTTCTTGACCACCTGACGGATAAAATTTATGAGTTTAAAAACAACGGGATTCGCGAATATCGGGGAGGAATTTTTGATTTTCTTCAAAAGAGAAAAATTGAAACACTTGATGCACTGAATTCAAAAATCAAGAATACGAGAGATAAAGAGATTAAAGAGGAGGAATCGGATCACAAAAAAATTTATCAGAAAAGGAGAGAATTGGATAAAGAGATTCGAAAGATAAGTAACAGGATAGCATCCATTGAAAAAAGCATTGAGCGTGCTGAATCGAAAATTAAAGAGATGGATGAAATTATGGCTGGCCATAGTGAAGCCCAGGACATCAATTTTTATAAAGAATATGAGCAATATAAACAAAAAGTAAGTTCAAGAATTCCGGAATGGGAAAAACTTCAATATGAATTAGAAGAACTGAGGGCTGCAAGAAATTCAGTACTTTAGCATATTCTTATTATTGAAGCGTTTTTCAAAAAGAACAAAGAATAAAATGATTCATAAATACCATAAAATACTAAAACCTGTCTCAGTAATATTATTTGTATTATTGGTCATTTGTTGTTCCAGCCCTTATACTGTTTCTACTCCTCGCTGGAATCTTTCGGCGATATACAATCCGGCCAGCTCTAAACTTCATCCTTCTTTCAGAGTATATCACAGCACTGACAATGTTTCTTTATTGCTTATTAAACTGTTTCCTGACGAACTGCTTTTTAACCAGGCAAATCCTTCAGGAGAATTTATAAGCAAAGTAAGTGTTGAAGTTAGGGCATATGAAATTCAGGATAAGAAACCAGAACTAGCTGATAGTATTACATACACTTATAATATCAAACAAGAAAATGTTGGGCGAAGGTTTCTTTCGCAGATTCCTCTTAAGCTTGAATTAGGTAAGCGCTATCAACTGAGAATTGTTACACGTGATTTATTAAGAAATGATCTGAATCTAAGATTTATTGAAGTAGATAAAATTAACCAATACTCTGAGCAAAATTTTAATATTGTCAATAGCAAAGGCATTCCATATTTCAATACTGTTATGCATGCTGGCATGGTATATAAAATACACCATAGAAAAGCAGTTGGAGATAAATTATTTGTTTATTATTATAAAAACCGTGCTGCTCTGCCTAAAGCAACCATTCCTTCTATTCAGTATGAGCAAATATACAATGTCCCTGACTCTGTTTATGAAATAGATTATTCCCCTGATCTTTTGTTAAGTTTTAGCTATGAGGGAGTGTACAATTTTCGTTTTGACACCAACAATCCGGGAGGAATAACGATTACTAATTTTGGCAATAACTTTCCGAAAATTGAAGAATCAGAGGATCTGATAGAACCTTTGGCTTATATCACAACCACTGCAGATTATAATAAACTTAAGGAGGAAGAAAATATGAAACTCGCCTCTGATAATTTTTGGTTAGGTGTTGGAGGAACTACCGGAAGAGCTCGTGAATTGATAAGAATATTTTACAACAGGGTTTATTTTTCAAACTACTATTTTTCGAATGTTGTTCCTGGTTGGAAAACCGACAGGGGGATGATATATATAGTATTCGGACCGCCTAAAAATATAGAAAAAACTCCAAATTCTGAGACCTGGATTTATCACATGAAAGGAGCAAGCAATGCTATTAACTTTACCTTTGAATACAAACCCCAGCCTTACAATCTGGAAAATTTTGTTCTATCACGATCAGATAGTTATGAATGGCATTGGAAAGAGGCTGTTGATGCATGGAGAAGAGGAGAGATACTTTTAATGGATTAAATAAGATATATTGAGTAAATCAAAGCAATATTTAATAGGAATACACTCTGTATTTGAAGCCATACGAAGTGGCAAAGAAATCAATAAGGTTTTTATAAAAAGAGATCTTAGAGGACAGCAATTTCAGGAACTGTTTAAAGTCATTAGAGAAAATTGTATACCTTTTCAATACGTTCCGGTTGAAAAATTAAATCGGATAAACCCGAATCATCAGGGAATAATTGCCTTTCTTTCTTTGGTAGAATATAAAAATCTTGAAGAAATTGTTCAGCGGACGTTTGAAGAAGGAAATGATCCATTTATTATTGCACTTGATCAGATTACTGATGTTAGAAATTTTGGAGCTATTGCTCGTACTGCTGAATGTGCCGGAGTTGATGCTATTGTTATTCCCTCGTCAGGATCCGTAAGTATTACTCCAGATGCAATGAAAGCCTCAGCTGGTGCACTGAACAGGTTAGCAGTTTGTCGAACATCAGATCTGGAAAAAACCCTTATATCTTTGCGTAATTCAGGTCTGCATGCAATTGCTGCCACTGAAAAGGCAGAGAAGTATTATCACTCAGTTGACTTAAAGGGGCCCCTTGTTCTGCTTGTAGGTTCGGAGGAGAAGGGAATTAGTAGTAAGTTATTGAAATTGGCTGACACATTAGTCAGGATTCCGATGATGGGCTCAATAGAATCGCTGAACGTAAGTGTAGCCTGTGGAATCATTACTTTTGAGATTGTACGTCAGCGTGGAATTTTAAAGTGACACATAGCTAACCGTTATAATGTAATAAAATCTATAAATCTTTGGGAATTAATCTAAGTCTTTTATACTTTTATGGTGCAAAAATTGGAGTTATGTCTGAAAAAACTTATTGGGATGAAGTTTGGAAACTCGTCCGCTTTAATGGGATTGATCCCAACGAAAAGTATGAGGTATCTAATTATGGAAGGATCAGGAGATTCGACAAGAAAACCTCAGACTGGAAATTGAATAAACCTGCGAATGTAAATGGCTATGCCTATTATTCATTCAAGATTGTTGTAGAAAATTTAGGTAAGACAAGAGTTACTAAGAGTATTCATCGTCTTGTTGCTGAACTGTTCATTGGCGATCCAAAGAATGATAGCAACAATGTTATTCATCTTGATTTTGATAAATGGAACAATCATGTGAGTAACTTAAAGTGGTGTACTAAAAAGGAAATGTTTGAACATAGCAGGAAAAGTCCAAAAACGAAATTGGCAATTGAAAGACGCAAAGGAGAGGTTACTAATTCTAAGCTTACAGAAACAGACGTCATGCGTCTTAAAAAGAAGCTAAAGAGAGGTAAAAATCCATTGTATAAGATTGCCAAAGAATTTGGAATCACCCATACTCAGTTAAACAGAATTCGAAGAGGAGAGAACTGGGGGCATATTAAAGCTGAATAGAGGAGCAAATTATCTGGATAAATTTTATTGTTCCTGGAGTTTTTTCTTAAGTGTCTCAACTTCTTTTGAAAGTTCTTCCTCGCGACGAGAAGATTGCTCTTGGGTTGCTCTGAGTTCTTCCATATTCTGGCGCATTTCTTCTTCCTGAGATGACATTTCTTCGGCTTGCTGCTGTGATTGTTCCAGTAGTATGGCTGTCTGAATGTTGGCTTTAACAGAAGAGATAGTTGCTGCAATACTTTCTCCTATTCTTTCGATAAATTCAATTTCGAAGTCCTTATATTCATTGAAGGATGCTATCTCCATAATGCCAATGATATTGTCATTATAAGCCAGTGGAATTAATAACAGGCAGGATGGGTTATTGTCTCCTAATCCAGATGTTATTTTTATATAATCATTAGGGATTTCTGTAAGGTATATTTTTTCCTGTTCCTGGTAACATCTTCCAACCAGACCTTCTCCAACCTCTATGTGTTTCTTCAGGAACTTTTGACGATCGTAAGCATAACAGGAAGTCATTTCCAGAAATGGCTTATCTCTGTCGTTGTCATTGACAATGAAAATACCTCCCTGATTTGAATTAGTATACCTTACCATATTTGAAATTACCTCGTAGGAAAGGGTTTCCATATCGTCATTGTACTTTCTTAAAATATCACTGAATAGGGCAACACCTTGAGATGACCAGTTTCTTTGCTGAATTTCTTCCTGTCTCTTTTCTTCTTCTTCTTTGGCTTTTTGCAATTCTTCACGCATTTCAACAATTGACAGACCCAGAGTATCCTCTTCACTCAAAGGTTTGAATTCAGTATCAAATTTCCCTTTTCCTATGGCTACAGTAAAATTAGATACATCCTTAAGACCCTGCACAACCAGATTAAGGGCTTTTGCCATTTGTCCAACTTCGTCGTTTCCTTCTTTCAGTTTCCCCTTTGGCATTATACCCTTACTCATTTGGAGAAGGATATTTTTTGTTTTATTTATTGGGCTGGCTAATGAACGAATGGTAATAATGCCAATAATTATAGATGCCAAAATCAATCCAATGGACATGATAAAAATAAACTTTCTGAATCGGGCAAATTGATTAACCATTGCTATACGACCATTACTCACAATTGCTTCCTGCTGTATCTGTAATTCTCCAATTTTTTCCAAAATCTGGTCGGTAAGTGTCATCACCTCGCCGCCATCTTCGGTCATTGGAGTTACCTCAAATACAACAAATGGGTCATCATAACTTTCAAATGTACTCAACTGATTCATGATGTATTGATGCTTTGGGAAAAGCGTGTCCTGGATGGTTGTATTAATTTCAAACAAGAGGTTTTGCAATTCAGGTGAATTCCACATATTACTTAGCTTGGACAGAGTATCAATCAACGCAGGATAATTGGTTGAATGCAATTGCTTTAATTTCAATTTATCAGGTGTATCAGCAATTTTATCAATGTATACCCAGGATTTAATCAGCATGCGGGAATCACTAATTTGTGCCTGCATTTTGTTTATCAGTTCAAGCGAAGGATTGAAAACATTGGAAATGGTTTCATTTACACTCTGACTTTTCTGAAGGGAGTTACTCATGAATATGCCATTTAGAAAAACAGCAATTGTAACAAGACCAAATCCTAAGGCAATTTTAGCGGCAATGTTTAATCTCATATCCTAAATGATGTTAGAACAAATAAAAGTATTCCTAAGATAATAAAAAAACAATAATAGCAGTGAAAATAAGTTGAATGATAATTCGGAAATTAGCATTTCTTTCATCCGAAAGCATGCTTTAATTGTACAAGAGCTTTTTCAAGCACTTTTTTAGGGCAGCCAATGTTTATTCTTTGAAATCCACTACCGTTTGAACCAAATAGCAATCCATCGCTCAGGCCTAGTCCGGCCTTTTCCTGAATAAATGTATTCAGTTCCTTTTCAGAAATATTTTTCCTTTTTAAATCAAGCCATAGAAGAAAAGTAGCCTCAGGTTTAATCAAGTCAATATCAGTCATTTCATTGTTGATAAATTCTTCTGCGAAATCAACATTGCCTGCCAGGTATTGATTTAGTTGATCTAACCATTCTTCACCATTTCTATAAGCGGTTTCCATAGCAAGGGTTCCAAAAATATTCCCCATAGAAAGATGAAGACTTTCAACCAAACGATTTAAGCGATTAAATAATTTTTTATTTGAAGCAATAAAATAGGAGGTTGATAAGCCTGCAATATTAAAGGTTTTGCTCGGTGCCATTAAAGTTATTACCTGGTCACTAACTTCATCCGATAATTTAGCAGTTGGAATATGCTTATTTTTTTTATAGACAATATCAGCATGTATTTCATCCGAAACTATCAGGATACCCTTCTCTAAACATATTGACAGGAGGTCTTGTAATTCTTCTTTTCTCCATACATTGCCTGTGGGATTATGTGGGCTGCATAAGAATAACATTTTGGTAGTATCATCAATCTGTTCCCGAAGATTTTCCAGATCCATACAATACCTTCCGTCTATCAATTGTAGGGGATTGATTATCAGTTTCCGCTGATGATCTTTGACAGCAGAGAAAAACGGAAAATATACCGGGGTTTGAACAATTATTTTGTCACCCGGATTGGTAAATGCAAGTACTGCCAGATTAAGAGTTGGTACTACTCCCGGTGTGAATGCAATCCACTCCTTCTTTATTTTCCAGTTATGACGCTTGTAATTCCAATCAATTATCGACTGGTAAACACTTTCTTCATGGTAGGAATATCCATAAATTTCATGTGCCGATCTTTTCCTTATTGCCTCGGTTATGCAGTCAGGTACCTTAAAATCCATATCTGCAACCCACATGGGTAGGATGTCATTGGTTTGGAAGAATTTACTTTTCAGATCGTACTTATATGATGCAGTGTTATTTCTATCTATGATTTCGTCAAAGTTGTATTTCATTTTTCTGCTAATCAGTTTAAAGCTAAAATAAATAAAACATAGCTAAGCACTTCTAAATATTTAAGAATTAAGAGCTTTTAACATTTTTTTTTTTGAAACAAATATTAGGATCAGGGTGTATACTTGTTTATGTGTGTTAGTGTAAACAAGAATATTCAATAAATAAAATGTCATGAAAAAATTAGTGTATAACCTATTAGTGATTGTTTTAATCAATCTATTCTTTGCTTCATGTGAGATCAAAGAAAAAGATACTCCCCCTGAATTGCCTCCTTTCGAATCTATGATGATTGACTTCAGCAAATTTAAGGTAGATGAATCCACTGATGTTGCAATGGCAATGAAATCTACAGCAGAACAAACTATGGTAAACTGGGAATTTGCCTCAGGGCAGGTTGGTTTTTGGAATTTTTTAGTTACTGCCACACTTGCTGTTCCGATAGCTTCATTTTATAATTCTTTTTTACATCAAGCAGTATTTATGGGTGATGCTACATGGCAATGGACATATGAGGTCACTGGTTTCACCTCTACTTATATTGCACGTCTTGTAGGAACTGTAAGATCTGATGATGTAAAATGGGAAATGTATATTACCAAAGAAGGCATTGAGGGTTATCCGGAATTTCTATGGTATGAGGGAACATCAAATCTAAGTGGAAACAGTGGACAATGGACCTTATATCACAGCTATGAATTCCAGGAAGAAGTTCTTCAAATTGACTGGGAACGCAGTGGGGAACAAATTGCCAATATTCGATATTCTTTTGTAAGAGAATTAAATGATAAAAGGGAAATAGAACCTTTTAACGGGAGCTACCTTGAAGCCGGGCTTCTTGAAGGTGATTTGGATGCTTATTATACTATTCATTTTTATGAGACTTGGTTCATAAAAGATTTTGTTGATGTAAATATAGAGTGGAGTACAACTGAGTATAATGGAAGAGTTAATGCTGAGTTTAAATTCGGAGATGAAAACTGGCACTGCTGGGATAATTATGGATACGATATTGTATGTGACTAATCTGAAAATAATTGTGAAAAGAAAAATTTTCACTTCATCAATTTCTTTATTCAAAGATGATTTAGTACTGAGAAATTTGCCTCAGGATTAATGAAGGTGATTTCGATATAAGAAAAGTAGTTTGTTTCTATATGCAGTGCACTTTTCTGAAATTGATGAGAATGGAATGATGGAAGATTGAAATATTGGGATAGGCTTACTGACAGATTTTCCATCATTCCAAAATTAGAAACAAGCCAATAAGTTAGTTCTTCAAGGACTAAATAAGATATTAACATCGAACTATGGTAAAATAACTTATTACAATCCAAAGCGGTAAGAAAACTTCACAAGGAAAACATCTCTTGGATAGGTTTCGAGAAAAAGTGTTTTAATATCTTCCCCAAGCTTGAAACCTCCGTTGTTAAAACATTCAGATCTGTTTTGCGACCAGACAAGGTATGCCACAGAGCCAGGCTTGTATTCCCATCTGATAACCAGGTTTGAGTTAAAATCGAATACATTAAAGTTCGGCTGATCAAATCTGACATCAGGAATTCCATCCATATTCTCATCAATATTGTAGATCTCATTTTCGGAATCATAAGACACCTGTTCATCTGAAAATTGGATGTATCTATCATAGTATTTATCAGCCTTTGATTCAGATATTCGTTTAAATTCAGAATATTTTCCTGCAGAAATAAATGGCATTGCATAAAATTGGATGGTGAAATCAGGGGTAATAGTGTAGTTGAGTCTTAGGGTTAAATGAGCAGTTGACTGGTTTATTTTCCCCCTGATGTAAATGTTTTCATCTAGTGAATCCGGAGTAGAGATGTATTCAATTTCTTCATATCTTTTACTAAGCCCGGGTTCTAATGAAACATTGAAAGCATCTGATATTTGCCACCTTATTCCGAAATTAACATTATGATTAAAGGCTGTTTTATGATCACGGCAGAAACCAAAATAATTGAATGATAGTTGAATCTTTTTCCGTTCATCCGAGTCAATATATATCCAGGGATTCCAGCCTCCATCATTTACCAGGGCCGGACCACCGCGCAATGTTTCAGTAGATAGTGATTTGCCATCACGTGAAATACCTCCCCCCATTCCCCAATAATTTTTAAAAATCCAATGTGCATTCACATCGCCTCCGAAATATCTTTTCTCAAGTCCGAATGTTTCCGCAAACCATTGATTAGTGTTTACATTGAAATTTCGAAAAATAGAAAAGGGTTCTCTTTGTCTGAATCCCACCCAAAATATTTCCTGTATTTCATCGTTGCGTCTCAAATATCCAATATCGTTGGAATTAAATCCAGGAGATCTCCAGGTTACCCAAATCGTATACAGCCATTTGCTATTCCCGGCTTTCCCATGCTGAATATTTCCAGCAAATCCGTCTAAATGGGTTCGGGATGAATCGACACTAAGATGTTTAGCGTCTGTTCTCTGGAAAAAATGAGGGGAATTGGTTTGTGTTTCATGAATTGCTTCTTTCGTTCCAGAAATATGGCTAAAGGCAGAATTAAAGTTTAAATAATATGTTTTGTTTTTCCACTCATGGTTAAAGTCTATTCCGCCTGTGTATGCTGATTTATGAAGGTTTTCCTGCAGGTGAGGTTCGGAAAGATCACGATTTGTTGCTGTTAACATGGCGCCAATTCGTGTATTTGAATTGTTCAGCTCTTTTTGCACTCGAGTTGCCAGGTAATTTGTTAGTGGTTCTACCACAACTTTTCTTCGTTCACCGTCGTTATCAATTTCTGAGACCTCTCTTTGTGTTAGGCTTTCCATAATACCTATTGACCAGCCTTTTTTTGTTTTGCCTGTAATTTTAAAGGCACCTAGAATGTTTGTATTTTGAGGTCTGTCTTCATATTCATTATCGCCTAGATCCGGATAATAGGATGGGGTTTTCCCAATTCTTCGGGAGTAAAACAGATTGTCATTTGAAAGCGGGCCTCCACCCTCTGTCAATCGAAAATTAAGGATGTTCTTTCCTTCAATAAAAAAAGGACGCCTCTCATCAAATTTTGTTTCAAAGGTAGTTAGGTTCACTTCCGATGGATCAGCTTCGACCTGACCAAAATCCGGATTGATGCTAAAGTCAAGAGTAAAATCATTTGTAAGTCCCCACTTTCCATCAAGTCCTATATTACCAAACCATTTGCTTCCATTAGCATATGGATTCTCCGGATCTCGCTGATAAGATTCGTATCCTCCGGCAACATAAGGCATTATATCTCTTTGTTTTTTTGGGTCGATATTGTTGATGCCATGCAATTCACCGTAGTTCGCCACATTAGCTGCTGCTGTTGGTGAAATAAACTGCCAGAATGATAATTCCTGTCTTCTGAAGATAAAACGTCCAACCTGAAGACCCCAGGTATAATTCTCTTGTTTACCGAATCGTAATTGAGTTAAAGGAATTTTCATTTCTGCTGTCCATCCTTTTTCATCCACATTTGTTTTTGTATACCAGATTGGATCCCAGCTATCATCAGCCTGTTGACCATCTATCTCTATCTGATCAGATTTCACGCCGGCTGCACTTACAACAAATACAAAACCTGTTCTCAGATCATGGTAACTGTCAATGAAAACACCAGTCAAATCGCCCTCAAATCCATCGTGGCGCGACAACCTTTTTTCTATGCTGTCAGGAGAAGAATCGAAGCATCGAATGGCAACATATATATTGTTCTCATCATAGAAAATTTTAAACCTGGTATCTTCAGTGGCAGGTTTTTCAGCATAAGGTTCCTGTTGTATAAAACTGCTATCCCATTCTACAAAATCCCATATACTTTCATCAATTATGCCATCAATTTTAGGAGGCTCAGAGGTACATTTTTTAGTGGTATAAATTCTCTTTTGCGCAAAAACTTGAATTGAGACAAATAGTAATACAATACATAGAATAAAATATCGATGCATCATAGTTTTGGTTTTCTGAATGCAATTTAAATGTTTTTTGCTTTGATTGGGAATATTCAGAAAAGAAAAAGTATTAAAAAAGACTAATTTTTACAGGATCGTTTTTCTTTAGTTTTTAACCTGAACCTGGTCTCTAAATCATGATTGTTAAAGGGATAGTTAATGTCTTTATTCTTCTCCCCAGAATTTTCTTAAATATTCTTCTTCATAGTTGTCATTTTTTGTCCAAAGAGACTCCTTTCTTTTCTTCACCATTTTTATTGGCTTAACACGAACAAGTTCATCGTTACCACCATTATTAATAAGGAGTGATAATTCCCTGTCAGTTTTTGGGCGGTATATTTTGAGGTAATTTAAGTAGGATACCAACTCTCCATCAATCTCTTTAATTTTCACTTCATGAAGGTTGAGTTCTCGATTAATTAAAGAACGTTTAAGGATTACTTCAATTTTATTTTCTCTGAAATTAAGAATCCAATAATTTTTTTTGAGATCAAACGTCCATTCAGGATTTTCACTATAATCTACAGTTGATGAGTAGCCAATTTTCTCAACAATTTTTTGGAAGTTGATCTTTTTTTTATGATTTACATAGCCTTCAATAAATTCCTGTATATCAACTTCAGATAATTTCGAAAATTCCTGGATAAAATCTATACTGTTAAAAGGTTTCTCCAGATTGTATTCTCTCTGTAGTTTGTTCATTATATCAAAAAGACTCGTTTTACCATTCGATAATTTCAATATCTCAAGATCGAGCAAAAGAGCAAATAATGAGCCTTTGGTGTAAAAACTATCAAATAAATTTTGCCCTTTGGGTGTATAAACTGTTTTGCTGGCTTTGCTAAAGTTTATATTTTTCTGGTATTCGTCTGATTCCATTAATTCATTTAGAAAATCTTCATGAGTAAAATCTCCTGAATAGAGTAAAGTTTTTATTGAAAGATATTCAGTAACACCTTCATAAAACCATAAATACTTATCACATTCTGGTGAAATAAGATCAAGTTCGTTAATCACTTCACTCCTGATTCGAAGTGGAGTATATAGAGCATGGCAGAACTCATGAATTGATGATTCTATTATGATATTATTATCAGACAAGGCAGAATGATAGCATACAATGGTAGAATTAGGATGTTCTAAAGCAGCCAGGTAAGGATTATTGATATAGTAATCTGAAAAGTAGATCATAGAGTATTGTTCAGGCAGAAATTCGGAGGTTTTAATTGCTTCTTCTAAAGAAGGGGTAAGTAATTTTTTCAAATCTTCAGCTCGCAGCGAATCATCAGCTCCGACGGTTGAGATCATAATTCTTGTGTCTTGAATAGTAAAGCTGATAGTATCTGGCTTGCTATATACAATAGGATAGTCAATTAGTGATGCATAATCACTTGCATAATATCTGTCGATTGAATCATTTACTATTTCTTTCCTTAGTGTGCCAGCTCCCCAAAGTTCAGAATTCCTTTGCACTTCAATTTTATAGGCAAAATCAATATTGTTTTTAAAGAAACCAAGAATATAATGCCAGTTCAATATATAAATGGAATCTTTTACATAGTAGGTATCCTCTGCATAGACTCCTCTCATTGTTTTTACGGAGTTGTTTACATTGTACTTCAATTGATGTGCAATATGCACATCATTTACAGGGAAAAAATTAGTCTGATATATTGGTGAAACAACAATTGTATCATTCTCTGAAGAAATGGAATATAAATTCATTAAGCTTTGCTGCTGATTCAGGTACTCGTAGACGCCAGGAACAGTTCTTGGAAAGCAAAATAAATCGGGTGATTCGAAATTTGAGGGAGGAAACACTTGTACTTCTAATCCATTTGAATCCAATTGACTTAAGTTAATCTCTACATAAATTGTGTCATAAATATTCTGTGAAAAACAAGTGATGCTGTTTGACAGAATTAGTGTAAAAAGAAAAATATTTACTCTCATTTGATTGTTAAGTTTGATATAGTTTATTAGTTCGAAAGCCGAAAACAATCAAATATCATGCAAAAAGACTTTATACTCAGTAAATGATGTTCTGGAGTTGGTTGATTGATTTATTCTTGAGAATTATTAGGGTAGTTAAAGTTTTTCGAAAGCTAAGGCAGGAATTTTTTTAAAATAATGAAGAAGAGCCTATAAGCTTATATCCTCAATTTCCATGTACCTGAATTCACTTCTTAAGAGTGATTCCTCAAAAATCTCTGCGGTTTCAACACTGTCATCATCTCCTTCTTCATACCGCCAGTTAATTAAAATATGATTAATATGGTTATTGGCATCGAGATGTTTAAACAGGTCCATTAATTTTTTTGAAGATGCAGTATTGAAATATTCAAGATTCACATCCAATACAACATTTTCTGATTCAATTTCAGAAACAAAATCAATCAGTGGATCGAAGAATTTGCCTACATCCTCTGGGAATGACCTTCCTTCCATTTTGAGCTTACCATCAGGGCAAAACTCAATCATCGGTGTATGACTTGTAGCATTAAATGCTAATGTTTCCATTATTGCGCTTGTTAGAGTTCTGCTTATTGTTACGTTGACTATAAATGCATTGTTAAACTCAATTGATTAAATATTGAAAAAAAGTGATATTCGTCACATAACTATTGGTCAATACCAAATTTAGAATAAGAGTAAAAACACTATGAATAGTAATTTAAAATTAACACTATTATTCTGAATATCAATGTTTTTATAAATAAAAATTAGTATGTGGTGCTTACTCTACATGCGAGGAATATGCATACATGCCAAAGTAAGTACCAACAAATCCTCCTGCAACATTTGTACTTAATAATGTACCATCTATATCTTCTTTTAAGAGCTGCCAATCATCTGCTTGAAGAGCATAATAAAAGTCGTAGTATTTGCCTCGTGCTTCAATTTTGAGATAAACAGGCTTACCCTTTTCAATATCAATTTTTGAGCTGGTAATTTCAACTGGTCCATTCGTGCTTCCCTGTTCCAATACAATAGACATGTTATCGTCTTTCAAGCATAAGCCCATAAAATAATAATGAGTTCTATTTTGAAAGGCAACTATTCCAGCTTTATCACCGGGTTTTAGTGGGTTGTATTGCAGTGAAACAATTGCAGAGCAATAGTTATGCTGCTGTCGTCGGCCAATAAATGAGGGTTGTCCTAATTCATCAATAGGATTGTTTCTTGCCTGGATCAGTAGTAAATCATTTTCTAAACTGTACCATTTTTCACGGGGAGTTCTGATAAAATTGTAAATCATTGGCAACGAATTATCTTTAAACTCATCACGAAGTGTGAAATTTCCATTTAATGGAATAGTAGCATTTTGTGAAGCCATTAATATTGGTTTGGAATGAGAATAAGGAACAAGATTATCTCCGGATAGTATCATTGGCCAGCTTGCAATCCAGGAAACTGGCAACAAAAAAGTTTGACGACCGGTATTATAATAATCGCCACTATAAGGTGTACATGCAAGGAATACTGCCCACCATTCTCCATTTTGGGTCTCAACAATATCTGCATGTCCAGTGCATGTTACCGGATTTGGTCGCTTTGAATCCAGATGTCTTTGTGTTAAAATCGGATTTTTGATCCAAGGGAGATAGGGACCTCTAACATTTTCACTTCTAAATACAACTTCTGAATGATCAACGCTTGTTCCGCCTTCTGCAGCTATCAGGTAGTAATAGCCATTGGCCTTGAAAATATGAGGACCTTCTATCCATACTGGCTTTTCCCTGATATCCACACCTCCATTTACAATAATTTCCCTGGGGCCAATAAGTTTTAGGTTGTCTTTATCGAATTCCTGTATCCATATAGCCCTGTGTCCCTGATACAAAGGATCTCCTTCCGGAGAGCCATTATTAACCAGGTAGGCCTTTTCGTCTTCATCAAAAAATAACGATGGATCTATACCATCAATAGGAATTAAAACCGGATCTGACCAGGGGCCGGACGGATCTTTTGCAGTTACAACGAAATTTCCAATCCCATCAACAACTGTGCAAACAAGGTAAAAAGTGCCTTCATTGTAACTGATTGCAGGAGCAAAAATACCTCTTGATATTCCAAGTCCATCGAGATTGAGTTGAGAAGGACGATCAAGAACGTGTCCAATCTGAGTCCAGCTTACAAGGTCTTTACTATGAAAAATGGGAATACCCGGATAATAAGAAAAACTGGAATTAACAAGGTAATAATCTTCTTCTACTCTCACAATACTGGGATCAGGGTAAAATCCTGCTAAAATGGGATTCAGATATTCATCAGGTCCTGGCTCAAGACTTTCATATATGAGATCATAACCCTGGTATTCAAACCAGTCGAATCCAGCATAACCGGAAGGAATATCAATATTACGAGGATTGTGGCAAGAGGTAAAAAACAATACTATAAATAAAATAAAGGAAATTGCTTTAACGGCTTTTCTGGTATTCATGTTTTTTAGGTCTATTAATTAGAATGTTTAGTCATATAAAGATAATGATACTATTTTATTCCTGATAAGAAATTATTTGCAATCTTACAATATTGACTAAAAACTATCGTTATTAAAATTAAACTATAATTATAGTTGATAATTAAAATATATAGTTGTATGTTTGTTCAAAAAATTAACATATGCAAGAAATAACCAAGGCACAAGAAGAAATATTGAAGGTATTATGGGAGATAGAGGAAGGGGTTGTAACTGATGTAATTGCAAAGCTTCCTGAACCCAAACCTGCATACAATACAGTTTCAACAGTTATCAAAGTACTGGAAAGAAAAGAATTTGTTTCTCATAAAGTATATGGTAAAACGCATGTTTATTTCCCAATTGTTAGCAAAAAGGAATATGCCAATTTTGTATTGAAGGACTCCTTGAAAGGATTTTTCAATGGCTCAATTCATCAGGCAGTTTCTTTCTTCGTGAAGCAAAAAGATGCAAGTATTTCTGAGTTGGAAGAGCTTAAAAAACTTATTGAACTTGAAATAGAAAAACATAAAAAATGAGTCATGGAAAAGTATTTTGTATATATCGCATTGTCTGCCATTTGCTTATCAGTTTTCTATGGAATTTTTAAAATTTTACTAAAATCTGATATGGCATTTAAGACCATGAGACTCTATTTAATGAGTGCATTCTTAATCTCAATTGTTCTTCCTTTTACAAACTTTCAATTGGAACTTCCTTCTTATAATATTGGCTCATCAAATGAAAAAATAGTTGTATCTGAGGAGCAAGGTATTAAAGATGATAATTCTGCCGACTATTGTATTCAAGATGCAGGTACTAGTATTGCCGTATTATCAGAAGCTGGAAATAAGAAATGGAACTACAAGAGAGTATTGGCTTTAATATATTTTGGAATCACATGCGTACTAGGAATTCGCCTATTAATCAGTTTAAGCAGAATTTTTCTTCTCTGGTATAATTCAGTGAGCATAGTTAAAAAAGAGTTAGTTATTGAGACTACCAGGCAGATTAAGAATTCATTTTCCTTTTTTAATGTTATTTTCCTTAATAAGGAAGAAAAAACAGATGAAGAAATAAATAGTATAATAGCACACGAAAGCATTCATGCTTCGCAACTTCATTCCCTTGATATTTTATTGATTGAATTACTATCGGCCGTAATGTGGTTTAATCCGGTGGTATGGATGATGCGAAAATCGCTGCAGCAAATTCATGAATACCTGGCCGATGAAGGAGCACTCAGTACAGGAGTTAACAAATCAAAGTACCAGGCACTCCTTCTTAACCAGGTTGCCGAAGAGCGGTTGATCTCCCTCTCTTCGGGATTTAATCATTCATTAATTAAAAAACGAATAATTATGATGACAAAACCGAAGTTAAGTCAGAAAACAAATTTAAAAATTCTGACAATTATTCCCGTAGCAGCTTTACTTTTTCTTGGGGTGGCTTGTGTAAACGGGCAGGTAGAAAAGAACAACAAGGTGATTGCAGCAATTGCACCTACTAAAATGAATGTATTGTATCTGGGTGTAGATAATCCTATGAGTATAGCAGTTTCGGGATACGATATTAAGGATATTGAAGTTAAGGTGAGAAGTAACGGACGGATTGAGGGTTCAGAAGGTAAGTATATTGTCAAGCCTATTCGTCCCGGTAATTTATGGCTTGATGTCTATGCCGATGGTGAGATTGTTCAATCTTCTGAATTCAGGGTAAAAACAGTTCCTGATCCTGTAGCAAAGGTGGCCGGTAAAAAAGGAGGCACTATCAGTAAAGAGGAACTCCTAAAAGCAGGAAGGGTTTATGTGGAAATGGAGAATTTTGATTTCGACTTACGTTTTGAAATGGTCTCCTATGTAATGAGTGCAACTGTTCCAGGGTCTTATGAGGTTCGGGAAGAGATATCAAAAACTGAATCATTTTCTCCACAGCAAATCGAATTGATCAATTCATTGATAAAAAATCAAAAACTAATGATCGAAGAAATCAGGGCCAAAGGTCCTGACGGAAGTATTCGTAAAATGGGTTCCATGGTATTTACCATTTTGTAATTCTAAGCGAAAATTTCATGTAAGTGCATTATCCCCGGTCTCTTTTCCGGGGATTTTTTTACATTTTTTATGATAAGCAGATACTATATTATTAACAATAGTGTTCTTTTAATACACAAATAAAAGAGCTATGACTTCAGAAAGTAATTTTAAATCAATCTCCAAAATTACCTGGAAAACTGCGTTACTAATAGTAGTATTTTACATTTTATCTGTAAACTCCACAAGTGCAACTAATTATAGGTTTATCAAAGGAAACCATAGTCTGACAGAGATGCAGGATGATAAGCAAGAAAAAACCGTTATTTTCTATATTGTAGATGGGGAACCTATGTCTGCAAAAGATGTTGATAAGCTTAAAATTGAAGATATTGAACAGATGGAATATGTGAAGGAAAAGGAAAAAATTAAGCTTTATACCGATGAGGATGTAGATACGGTAGTTTTGATTACCACAAAAAACCAAAAGAAAAAAGAGAATTGATGTAGGAAATATTCATTTTTCTATATCGATTTCTTCCATTCTTAAGGCCTTAAGCAATTTCTATGTGCTTCCAATTAGAAATCCTTTACTTACCTTTGCGTCTCAATTATTTCAATTATGTCAAAAGTACGGGCAAAAAAGGGTTTGGGGCAACATTTTCTTGTTGATAAGAACATAGCCTTAAAAGTTGTCGGAAGCCTGCAAAGGGGTAAGTACAATACATTGGTGGAAGTTGGACCAGGCAAGGGTGTGCTAACCGAATACCTATTAAAACAAGAGGAAGGTGAATTTATTGCAGTTGAGCTGGATACAGAATCAATCGATTATCTTAACACGAATTATCCGGATGATAAGGAGAAGTTTATTTCAGGAGATTTTTTGAAATTTTCTCTTGAGAATATGAAAGACCCTATAGCCATCATTGGAAATTTCCCATATTTCATTTCAAGCAGCATTTTTTTTAAAGTACTTGCAAATCACACAAAAGTGAATCAGGTGGTATGCATGATACAAAAGGAAGTAGCTGAGCGAATAGCTGCACCTTCAGGGAATAAGACATATGGCATACTGAGTGTACTTTTACAGGCTTACTATAATATTGAGTATTTATTTACTGTTCATGAACACTGTTTTTCTCCTGCACCAAAGGTGAAGTCTGCTGTAATAAGACTTACAAGGAATTCAACAAAAGAACTAAATTGCGATCCTGTTCTTTTTGTCAGGGTGGTTAAAGCAAGTTTTAATCAACGTCGCAAGATGATTAGAAATTCTCTTAAAAGTATTTTTATAAATTTGCCGGTTGAAAGCGAATTACTTACAAAAAGGCCAGAACAACTTTCTGTAGATCAGTTCACTGAACTAACGAATTTGATTAAGGGCTTAAATCCTTAAATAATTAGTCGCATGGCACTACAATTTGAAATTACCCGAGAATTTGTTGAACAGCTAAAAACAGCTGTAAATAGCAACAATGAATCAGCAGTATTTGAACTGATTAAAGACCTTCATGCAGCTGATATTGCAGAACTTTACGGTGGATTAAGTATTGATGAAGCAAAGTATGTGTATCTCTTACTTGACGGCGAATTGGCTGCCAATGTATTGTCAGAACTGGAAGAAGATGATCGGGAAAGCTTTCTGAGAGTTCTGCCTGGTGAAGTTATTGCAAGGCAATTCATTGAAAAAATGGATTCTGATGATGCAGCTGACATTATCGGAGACTTGCCTGATGATAAAAAGGAAGAGGTTCTTCAGAACATTGATGATTTAGAACAAGCCGGCGAAATTGTAGATCTTTTAAGCTACCATGAAGACAGTGCCGGTGGTTTGATGGCGAAAGAGCTTATTAAGGTAAATGAGAACCTGGATGTAGAGACCTGTATTCGTGAAATCCGCAAACAGGCATCAGAAGTTGATCAGGTTTATTATGTGTATGTGGTGGATGATAAAGACATTCTAAAAGGAATGATTTCATTAAAAAGGCTAATGCTCGCTCGTGCTAGTACCAAAGTCAAAAATATTTATAAGCCTGATATTATTTCAGTTAGTACAGAGACCGATTCTGAAGATGTAGCAAATATTATGGAGAAATACGATATTGTTGCATTACCGGTTGTGGACGCAATAGGTCGGCTTACAGGACGCATTACCATTGACGATGTTGTTGATGTAATAAAGGAGGAAGCGGAAAAGGATTACCAGATGATATCCGGTATTACCGAAGATGTTGAGCCTGCCGATACTGTATTTGTGCATACAAGAGCTCGTATTCCTTGGCTATTGATCGGTATGACTGGAGGAATTTTTGGTGCTCATGTAATAGGAATTTTTAGACTGGAAATTTTAAGGGATCCAAGGCTTGCAATGTTTCTGCCCCTTATTGCTGCAATGGCGGGTAATGTTGGGGTTCAATCTTCTTCAATAGTAGTACAGGGCATTGCAAATAAAACCATTGAATTCGATACCACATGGAAAAAATTACTGAAAGAATTTTCAGTGGCAACTATTATTGGAGTAACTTTTTCAATCTTGATTCTTGTTTATAACTTATTATTCAGCGATTCCTTACAGTTGGCTCTTACTGTAAGTAGTGCATTATTTTGTGTCATTATTCTTGCCTCTGTCTTTGGTACTTTTTTTCCTCTTTTACTTCATAAATTTAAAATTGATCCTGCCGTTGCTACGGGTCCCTTTATTACTACAATGAATGATATATTTGGTATGTTTATCTACCTTGGATTGGGCAGGTTGATTTATAATTATTTGGGATAAAGTAAAAATTTTCTTTTGTTCAGGATGATATTGTTTTTTTAATTTTTTCTATTACATCTATCCAATAAGTTTTTAACGATTTGGATTAGATTTTAACAATTTGCATTTCGAGAAAACCATGTAGCCAAAAAGTTAATACCTTAGTTGCGCATCATATAAAATCTAAAATTTATATTAACATATAATTCTAAATGAATACTACAAGAAAAATTAAAACTGCCCTGGTATCTGTCTATCATAAAGACAGGATGGATGAAGTATGTACAAAGCTTAACGAACTGGGAATCAAGATTATCTCAACCGGAGGAACAAAGTCTTTCATTGAGGGATTGGATGTTCCGGTTGAAGCTGTTGAAGAATTAACTTCTTATCCTTCTATTCTTGGTGGAAGAGTAAAAACTCTGCACCCGAAAATATTTGGTGGAATACTTTCAAGAAGGGATGAGGCTCTTGATAATGAGCAGGTGAAGCAATACTCAATTCCTGAGATAGATTTGGTAGTGGTTGATCTGTATCCATTTGAGGAAACTGTAGCTGCGGGAGCCAGTGAGCAGGATATCATTGAGAAGATAGATATTGGAGGAATATCCCTGATACGTGCTGCTGCAAAAAACTTTAAGGATGTAGTGATAATTCCCTCGCAAAACGAATATTCTGATTTGCTTGATATACTTGCTAATGGAGCTGAAACAGACATTGCAAAGAGAAAGGAACTGGCAATGAAGTCCTTTGATATATCATCGCATTATGATACAGCGATTTTTAATTTCTTCAATGCACAGTCGGAAGAGAAAGTTTTTAAGTATAGTAAAGCTCCGTCTAAAGTGTTGAGGTATGGTGAAAATCCGCATCAACAAGGAATTTTTTATGGAAATTTCAATGATGTTTTCGACCAGATTCATGGAAAGGAGATATCCTACAATAACCTTCTTGACATTGAAGCGGCAGTATATCTGATTGATGAATTTGATGATACTACATTCGCAATCATGAAACATAATAATGCCTGTGGAATTGCTTCGAGAGAAAACCTGGTTGATGCATACAAAGATGCTTTGGCAGGAGATCCTGTTTCTGCTTTTGGCGGAATACTTATTACCAACCGGGAAATTGATGAAACAACAGCAAAGGAGATCAATGAACTTTTTTGCGAAGTTGTAATTGCTCCTTCCTATGTCGCTGATGCCTTGGAAATTTTAAAATCAAAGAAGAATAGAATCATCCTTATCAGGAAAGATTGCAAAATGCCAGATAAACAGTTCAGATCCATGTTGAATGGTGTGCTTGAACAAGACAAGGATACATCAATGGAAGACAGGGAAATGATGAAGCCTGTAACCAAAAAAGAACCAACTGATCAGGAGTATATTGATCTCGAATTTGCTAATAAAGTAGTGAAACATACGAAATCAAATACCATTGTGTTGGCTAAGAACAAACAATTGATGGCAAGCGGGGTTGGGCAGACTTCAAGAGTTGATGCTTTAAGACAAGCCATTGAGAAAGCAAATAATTTCGGATTTGATTTAAAAAATGGAGTAATGGCTTCAGATGCTTTTTTCCCCTTTCCAGATTGTGTTGAAATTGCCAGTGAAGCTGGAATTACATCAGTAGTTCAACCTGGAGGATCCATAAGAGATAAAGATTCCATTGAATTTTGCGATAAGCATAATATGTCAATGGTCTTAACCGGAATTCGACATTTTAAACATTAATCATTTTTTCTTCACAGAAAGTTAAACCTTTGTTTAAACAAATCGTAGTATTGATTTTTACTAGGATAGTAAGTCTTTGAAAATAAAAAGCGTTGAATTCAAACTATTTGTTGATTTCTTACCTTATTCTTTAAAAGACTTAGAAAAATTCTTCTTAGATTTATGAATTAATCTGTTAACAAACACAAACACAACTTGAGCAGATGGGATTGTTTTCATTTCTTACACAGGAGATAGCGATTGACTTGGGGACAGCCAACACTATAATTATACACAATGATAAAGTAGTAGTGGATGAACCATCCATTGTCGCCATTGATCAGTCAACAGGTAAATTACTTGCAATTGGTACCCAGGCACGACAAATGCATGGCAAAACGCACGAAAATATTAAGACAATACGTCCACTTCGGGATGGAGTAATTGCAGACTTTAATGCTGCAGAAATGATGATTAGAGGAATGATCAAAATGATTAATCCGAAGCAAAAGTTTTTTACTCCAACATTAAGAATGGTAGTATGCATACCTTCGGGAAGTACTGAGGTTGAAATTCGTGCTGTAAGGGACTCTTCTGAACATGCCGGAGGTCGCGATGTATTTATGATTTATGAACCCATGGCTGCAGCCATTGGTATTGGCATTGATGTTGAAGAACCCGAAGGAAGTATGGTTGTGGATATAGGCGGTGGTACCACAGAAATTGCTGTAATAGCTCTTGGCGGAATTGTTTGCAACCAATCAATTCGAATTGCAGGTGATGGTTTTACTGCCGATATTCAGGCTTACATGAGGCATCAACATAATATTAAAATAGGGGAACGTACAGCTGAAGACATTAAGATTGAAGTTGGATCTGCACTTCCGGATTTGGATGTTCCACCACCTGATTATAATGTTAGGGGTCCAAATTTAATGACTGCAATGCCTATTGAGATTCCGATTTCATACCAGGAAATATCACATTGTTTAGATAAATCTTTGTCGAAGGTTGAATCTGCCATTATATCCGTACTGGAACAAACTCCTCCTGAATTGTACGCAGATATAGTTAGTAAAGGGATTTATCTGGCCGGTGGTGGTGCTTTGCTTAGAGGCCTTGATAAGCGACTTACTGACAAAATCAATATTCCGTTTCATATAGCAGAAGATCCTTTGCATGCTATTGCCAGAGGTACGGGTATTGCATTGAAAAATGTAGATAATTTTTCATTCTTGCTCCGCTGAAAATGAAAACTATTTATGAAGAGCCTTTTACGATTTCTTTATCGATATCACTCAACTATATTGTTTCTGGTTCTTGAAATAATAGCATTCATTTTAATAGCAAGAAACAATAGTTTTCATCGCAGCAAATTTCTGAATATTAAGCATTTTGTTTTAGGAGGTGTTACAGTTAAATTCGATAATTATTCACAATATTTATTTCTTCTGAAGGAAAATAAGGCATTGAAGGAAGAGAATGTGAAACTTTATAATCTTCTGCCAGGCTCCTATTTCAATCCTACAACAAACTATGTTCCTGATACCAATGTAAGCGATAGAAAATTTGAATTTATTGGAGCCAGAGTAATAAATAATTCAACCAACAAACAATACAATTTCATAACTCTAAACAAAGGGAAACGGGATGGAATAGAACCCGAAATGGCTGTTATTTGTGATAATGGAATTGTAGGCGTTGTAAAAGAAGTTACTGATAATTTTGCTGCTGTAGTATCCGTTCTAAATAGAGAATTTTTCCCAAATGCAATGATAAAAAGGAACAGGTACTTTGGATACATTGAGTGGTCGGGGAGAAGATATGATAAAGTTATTCTGAAAGAAATTCCGGTACATGTTGAGGTTTTGCCAGGTGATACAATTATTACAAGTGGGCATTCTTCAATATTCCCTGAAGGAGTTTTAATTGGAACTGTTGAGAAATTTGAATTAGCAGAAGGTATCTTTTATGATATAACCGTTGATCTTTCAACTAATTTTAAGAATCTAACCAATGTATTGGTAATAAAGAATTTATTTAAGGAGGAGCAACTTCAACTTGAAGAGGATGTAGATCATGATAAAAGTAGTAAGCCGTAACATACTGCGCTTCGTCATGCTTGTACTCGTACAGGTTTTGATATTCAACAATATTGAATTAGGGGGATACATAACTCCCTATGTATATATTATTGTAATCATACTTCTTCCTTTTGAAACTCCTGCCTCGGTAAGTTTAATACTTGGTTTCTTTCTTGGCTTTTCGATAGATATTTTTACAGATACCATTGGAATGCATACAGCATCAACAGTTTTTATTGCTTATATCAGGCCATATATCCTTTCAAGTTTTGCACCCCGCGATGGATATGAACCGGGAACCTTTCCCCGTGTATTTTACTATGGCTTACCCTGGTTTATTAAATATGTAGCAATAATTGTTGTAGCTCATCATCTTACATTGTTCTATATTGAAATGTTTAGATTTCAGGATTTTTTCTCTACCTTACTAAGAGTAATTCTTAGCTCTCTTTTTAGCATTATACTTATTGTAACAAGTCAATTTTTTGTTTTCAGAAAATAAACAATGGAACAATTTATCAACAGAAAATATATTATTGGAGGAATTATTCTGTTGGTAGGATTGATCTTTACCATTAGACTGTTTCTTCTTCAGGTTGTTAATTCTTCATACAAACTATCTGCTGAAAGTAATACCAGACGTATGGAGATTGTCTATCCGGCACGAGGTATAATTTATGACAGAAATGGTGAGATGATTGCCCATAACCTGCCTTCGTACGATCTGAAAATTGCACCTTATGAATTGGAAGCTTTTGATTCTACTGAACTTTGTGAAATACTTCAAATCGATATTCAAACATTAAGAGATGGTATCAGAAGAGTGAAGACCCATCCGAATGAACGGTTTAATCCTTTCATTAAACAACTATCATCCGAAACTTTCGGCATTTTAAAAGAAAAGCAATATAAATTTCCGGGATTTTACTTTAGTATCCGAACATTAAGGGAATATGACAGACAGATTGCCGCACATCTGCTGGGCTATGTAGGTGAGGTTGACTCAAGCATTATTTTGAAAAACCCTTATTTTGAGCTGGGAGATTATATCGGTGTAAGTGGAATTGAATATTCATACGAAAAATACCTACAGGGTGAAAAAGGAAGAAAATATAAATTAATTGATGTACATGGCAGGGAACAAGGTTCATATAGAGAAGGGAAGTATGATACCGATGCAACTCCGGGTAGTAATATTATCATAACAATTGATGCGGATTTGCAGGAGTATGGTGAGCAACTTATGAAGAATTATGAAGGCAGTATAGTTGCTATAGAACCATCCACGGGTGAAATTCTGGCATATGTTTCAACCCCGACCTACAATCCTTCTTTATTAGTGGGGAGAGATAGAGAAGAAAATTACAATAAACTTAAGAATGACACACTTGAACCTCTCTTCAATCATGCAATACAAGGTCTGTATCCTCCCGGAAGTACCTTTAAAACTGTGATGGCTCTTATTGGTCTGCAGGAAAAAACCCTTAAAAATAGTACAACTTATTATTGTGATCTTGGTTATCATGCCCGGGGAGTTAATGTTGCCTGTCATTCTCATGAATCTCCTTTAGATCTTGTTCATGCCATACAACATTCCTGCAATGCATACTTCTGCAATGCCTTTAGAAAAATAATTGAAGATCCTGATTATGAGTCAGTAGAAGATTCTTACAACAGTTGGAGAGCACATCTGGTATCTATGGGATTTGCCCAGCCAATGGGAATAGACTTACCCTATGAAAAAGGAGGTTTAATTCCACGCACTGATTATTATGACAGATATTATGGAAGGGGCCGATGGAAAGCATTAACCATAATATCAATGGCCATTGGGCAGGGAGAAGTATTAACAACTCCATTGCAGATTGCAAATCTTGCAACTCTTATTTCGAACCGTGGTTATTATTACACCCCCCATGTAGTTAAGAAAATTGATGGAATTGATACCATTCGAAGCATATACACAACACCTCATTATGCAACTATTGATTCAGCTTATTTTGATGTTGTGGTGAATGGAATGGATAAAGCAGTAAATGAGTCGGGCGGAACCGCTACCTGGGTGAGACATAAGGATTTTATTATTTGCGGCAAAACAGGTACAGCTGAAAATCCTCATGGTGAAGACCATTCAGTATTCATGGCCTTTGCTCCCAAAGATGATCCCAAAATAGCCATTTCAGTGTATGTTGAGTATGGGAAATGGGGTACATCTTATGCTGCACCAATTGCGAGCCTTATGATAGAGAAATACCTGACTGATTCCATCGCTCCTTATCGAAAATGGATTGAAAAAAGAATGTTGAATGGAAATTTATTGAATGTAAAGTGAAACGACAAATCGACATAGTAACAAATACAGATTGGTTAACAGTATTCTTATATCTGTTGCTGGTCGCCTTTGGCTGGTTGAATATTTTTGCGGTAAATTATGATCCGGGAGATGGCTCTTTTTTTCGACTGGAGCACAGGTATACCATGCAGTTGGCCTGGATATTAATTTCGCTGATAGTTGCTGTTTTTATCTTTGTTATTGATAGCAGGTTTTATATATTTGTTGCATATCCTGCTTATGCTTTTGGTATCTTTTTGCTGCTCGTAGTATTGGTCTTAGGAGCTACTGTGCATGGTGCAAAATCATGGATAGTACTGGGCCCGATTAGCATTCAACCTTCTGAATTTGCAAAGCTTGCAACAGTGTTGGCTATTGCTAAATATCTCTCGGGTTACAATGTTAAAATAACCCGGCTTAAAGATATATTAATTTCACTGCTAATCATTTTTCTTCCTGCCGGACTTATTGCCCTTCAGCCAGACATTGGTTCTGTTATTGTTTATTCTATTTTGCTTCTTGTACTCTTTCGTGAAGGTTTGCCAGGATGGGTTCTTTTGGTGGTAATTGCAGTCGCAGGATTATTTTTAGGGATACTTGCATTTTCACAATTTTTAGTAGTTTCAATTTTAGTCGGTTTAGCTATTGTAGCTTTTGTACTCCTAAGTAAAAAACTTTTTAATTTTTTCTGGGCATTGCTTATAGTGGCAGTTACTGTTGTTGGTTTATTGATGTTGAGACGTTATACTTATTTTGATTTCAGCAATTACATAATCCTTCTTTTTATTGCTGGTGTGACTATGCTGGCTGCCATGATTTATGCTATAGTTAAGAAGAAAAGAATTGCATATCTGGTTGTATTTATGCTTATTCTTTCTATTGGTTTTACTTATTCTGTTGACTATCTTTTCAATAATGTTTTAAAAGACCATCAGCGGAATAGGGTAAATGTAATGCTTGGTCTTGAATCAGATCCATATGGCTATGAATACAATGTAAGACAATCAAAAATTGCCATTGGTTCAGGCGGATTTGCAGGGAAGGGATTTTTACAGGGAACACAGACTAAATTTCGATTTGTGCCTGAACAAAGTACCGATTTTATATTTTGTACTGTTGGGGAAGAATGGGGATTTCTTGGATCATTTGGGCTGGTAATTGTCTATGTTGGATTGTTGATACGACTTATTATATTATCAGAACGACAACGCTCGGCTTTTAGCAGAATATACGGATACGGTTTGCTTTCGATACTGTTCTTTCATTTTGCTATTAATATTGGAATGACAATTGGCTTGTTTCCGGTAATAGGAATTCCACTGCCATTTCTTAGCTATGGAGGCTCATCTCTTTTTGCCTTCACCATCATGCTTTTTATCTTTCTGCGTCTTGATTCTACACGAAAAGCTTATCTGATTTAGAGCATAGACGGACTGAAAACTGACTATTTCAAAATATCATTATCCTTCAGACGTATTGTTATTCCATTTTTGCATACAACATATTTTATTATTTCAGGGAAAAATGTCAGGAATTCACTTTCTAATTGTACATAATATTTTCTCAAAACTTCCCTGGCAAATTCACTATAGTCAGGGAGGGTAGTTCGCATAGACATTCGGTTCAAAACAGTGATTATTCCATCAATGGATTTGTAAACTCCAATCCAATCATTTTTAATAAAAGATGGCACAAAAAATTGAACGCGTTCTGGAAGAATTGAATGATTTTTTTTCAGGCAATCAAAAACATTCTCTTTAAATTCATCAAGGGGCTGTGCTGCAAAGCTATCCCAATTGTTTGCAAAGAAATGATCGTAAAGTATATCAATAATGATACCTGAATATTTGTGATAACGTTTTGCAAAATAACTCTTGCTTTGACTAACAATCTTATGCTTATCAGTAAATGTATCGATCCGTCTATGCAGTAAAATGCCTTTTTTTATTAAATCTGGGTATTTATTATAATCCTTTCCTTTTACATAGTCGCCAATAAAATTACCGATCATAATCTCATCTTTGATCCCTGAAAGAAATATGTGAGCCAGATAATTCATTCCTTGCTTGGTCCTGCTAAAAAATACTTACGTAGTTTTGCCTTATTATAATCTTTCTTTGATTTTTTTTGTGGCTTCTTCAAATCCTGGTTTTTCCAGCAGGGCAAACATATTCTTTTTGTAAGCCTCAACTCCTGGCTGATCAAAGGGATTGATTCCTAATAAGTATCCACTAATGCCACAGGCTTTTTCAAAGAAGTATATTAACTGGCCGACATAGTAAGCGTTGATTTCAGGAATTTCGATTCTGATATTTGGTACACCTCCATCAACATGAGCCAGCATTGTTCCCAGTTCGGCCATTTTATTTACAAAGTCAATGTTTTTCCCGGAGAGATAATTCAATTTGTCCAGATTGTCAACATCAGAGGGAATAGTAACATTATTTATGGTCTTTTTTACTGAAATTACGGTTTCAAAGAGTGTGCGCTCACCTTCCTGAATGTATTGACCCATTGAATGCAGATCTGCTGTAAAATCAACACTAGCCGGAAAAATACCGATATTCTCTTTTCCTTCACTTTCGCCATATAGCTGCTTCCACCATTCCGCGAAATAATGCAACTTATTTTCGAAGTTTGCCAGAATTTCAATTTTCTTGCCCTTTTTATATAGTGAGTACCTGGTTGCGGCATAAATAGCTGCGGGATTTTCTTCAAAGCTTTGATCTTTTCCACATATTTTTTCCATCGAAACTGCACCCTGAACCAAAGTTCGGATGTCATAACCTCCAAGTGCCAGTGGAACAAGGCCAACCGGTGTAAGTACAGAATATCTTCCACCGATATCATCAGGTATTGTATAAGTTTTGTATTCTTTTTTATCGGCGAGTGTTCTTAAAGCCCCTTTATCCTTATCAGTGACAGCAACAATTAATTCTCTGGCATTGTTTTCTCCTATTTTATTTTCAAGATGGTCTTTTAATATTCTAAAGGCAATTGCAGGTTCAGTAGTTGTTCCTGATTTGGAGATTACTACAATGCCATATTTTTTATGATTTAGTAATTCTACAAGTTCTGCCAGATAATCTTCACCAATATTTTGTCCGGCAAATAAAACAGTAGGATTATCCCTTCTGCCTTTTAAATGAGAAAAGTTTTCTGAAGATGCTTCAATGATGGCCTTTGATCCTAAGTAAGATCCACCAATACCTATTACGATTACTAATTCAACCTGGCCCTTGAATTTCCCACCAAGTTTTTCAATGTCAGTTAACAAATCATCATCCATTGAGCTTGGTAGATTTACCCAACCCAAAAAATCGTTTCCTTTTCCGGTTTTTTCATGCAATGCCTTATTCGCTTCTTCTGCTAAACCTTTTAGTGCATATATTTCATTTTTACTAACAAAATTATGGACTTGATTTACATCTAATTTTATTGATCCCATATCAATTCTTCTTTATGTATTTATTTTAATTTTTCTTCGAGCAGTTTTATTTCAATGGCCGGAGATATCTTATCATGCAGTATATGATAAACTGCATTAACGATTGGCATATTGACATTGTATTGTTCATTTATCTCCTTAATACAATTTACAGCGTAAAAACCCTCAGCCACCATATTCATTTCCAATTGTGCAGATTTAACAGAGTAACCTTTACCTATCATTGTTCCGAAAGTTCTATTTCTGCTAAACTGAGAATAAGCAGTAACAATAAGGTCTCCAAGGTATGGGGAGCTGTTGATTTTACGTTTGCTTTTGTATGTCTTGTCAAGAAATCGTTTAATTTCCTGCAGGGCGTTTGAGATTAAGACAGCCTGGAAATTATCGCCGTACCCTAAACCATGACTAATGCCTGCAGCTATTGCAATGATATTTTTTAATACTGCAGCATATTCTGTACCGTATATATCACTAGATAGCTTAACTTTAACATAATGGCAACTAATGCTTTCAGAAAGTAACTGTGCATCAGGTTTACTTTTGGTAGATACAGTAAGGTAGGATAGCCTCTCAAGTGCTATTTCTTCAGCATGACAAGGTCCCGAAATAATTCCAATAGAACCAAATGGAACCTTGTAAATCTTGTTGAAGAACTCGGCAACAGTTAAATTATGACCGGGAACAATCCCTTTTACAGCAGATACAACAAATTTACCCTCAAATAATCCTTTGCAATCATTGAGGGATCTTTCGAGAAAAGGAGCAGGGATAGCAATTATTATAAGATCAGATGGACTGATTGCTTCGCATATATCATGATAAAAGGTAATTTTTGAAGTGTCTAACTTAACAGAAGTAAGATATTTCGGATTATGACCATATTTTTGAATAAACTTTATATCCTCTTCATTCCTGATAAACCAATTCAATTGCTTTACATTATTTAATAGCAATTTTACAAGAGCTGTTCCCCAGCTTCCGCCGCCAAGTAAAGTAATATGTGTTGCAGGTTCCATATTTGTCCTTATAACTTATAAAACAACAAAGTTAACATTCTTACGTATTACTCAATATCTAAAGACTGTCAATACTCAAAGTCACTGTAAAGACTCAACAATTATACTATGAAATTGGTAGAGTTTTTGAAAAAAAAATAATAGTATATTTGTTATTAATCAAGTGAAGTTCTAAGAGAATGAATATGAGGAGCTTGCGTTTTGCTTTTTTGATTTTAGCTGTACTTCTTTTCTCAACATGTTACAAAGAACAGGTGATTCTTCCTGATATTGAATCTGAGGCTTTTAATTTTTTAGTGACTGATTACCAGGAGCAAATGATTAATAACAGCAGAGGTCTAAGATTAACTTTCAATGATACTTTGCCCACATTACATTATATTGATGGCTTGTACAATCTGGATCAGTTCGAAATAAGAGGTGAAAGCTCTTTAAGGTACAGACGTAAAGGATTCTCAGTTAACATGGACGATAATCTTTTCTTTTTCGTTGAAAGGGAAAACAGGATTAGGGAAATTGAAAAGATAAAACTAATTGCCCTTGTGGCCGATTATACCTATATCGAAAACTTAATAGCAATCGAATGCTTAAAAAGGGTTGATTTATGGCCTCTGTTCAGTTTTTATACTGAGCTTAGGCTGAATAACCACACGCAAGGCATATACCTGTTAGTTGAAGATATTCAGGATTATTATATGTATGTTAGGAACTCTGACTTTGTTTGTAGGAGAGGCTACCATAGCACTATTGATGGTTATAATATCAATGACCAGATAGCTGTTGAAACACCTGATTACTATACAGCACGTTTTGATTCTATATATTCATACATATTAGAATATTCAGGGAAGCAACTATATGACAGCCTAATGCATCTGGTAGATATGCCACAATATTTTGCCAAATTATCCATTGACATGTTGTTAAAAAATGGTGATGCCACCGAAGAAATATTCTTTTATACTAAAGAGGTTGAAGGAAAAAAAGTATTTGGAGTTTGCCCCTGGGATTATGACGATCTTTTTAAAGATTTACCACATGAAATAGGAAGAGACTGGGGAGTAGGAAAATTGTTTGGAACAAGAACTTATTCATCAATGGATGATATAATTGCTGATGTTGGCGAAAAGTTAATTTTCTCAATTGAAGATGACCTTGATTATAAAATAGCCATTGATGATTATTTGTATCAGCAATATCTGATTGTGCTTGAACAAGTACTAAATACTATTGATAATAATGTTATCGAAAATATATTTTCAGATGCAAAGGAAGTACTTCAACCCTTATATAATGATCCTAATATTGTTTCTCAGTCTCAATATGATGAAAATTCTACTAATCAGATTTTATTTGATAATAATTTGATGGATAAAAGGAAGTTATTATTAAATAGAAGGCAATGGATAATTAATGAATTACCGAATCATATGAATTGAAAATCATGAAAATCTTTTTTTATATACTTTTATTACTAATCCTATTTAGCTGTAAAAAAAACAATCCCATTGTAATCGAAGATTGTGAGGAGAACTGTGTGATGCTTTCAGAACTACAAACAAAACATGATTACTATGCCCCCATCAATATATTTAATGATATTCCAGATTCTGAAATTGCTGAAATAGTCTTTAACAATGTGAAGACAGAGTTTAATTATGGTCAGGTTCTTGCTATAGACAAATCAGGGTTTTACAAGTTCCTGATTACTTATTCCGACAACTCAATAGGTCCTGATACAATTCTATTTACACTCAAAACTGAAGAACGTGAGGATGCAGAATGGGGAATTGAAGCATGGATTCCAAAAATGTTTACAACAGAGGATTTATCAGGTAGTGAGAATATCGAAGCAATTTATCCGAGATATTTTACCGACAATATTAGTGTTCCATTTGTATTTTATGTCAGACAAGGAACTTCTTTGGTGCAAACCTATTCTGAAGCGAGCCATTTATCATCAAACGAAACTTTTTATATTAAACGTGGTGTAGGATCCGTAAATCTGGATGCTTCTGTTCTTGATAATAATCCTGAATTTGATCTTGGAGGATTAAATACTCAACTATCCATATCGAAAAAAACTTCTTATGATTTCGAGCTGAATGGTGAATTAGTGAATGACCTGATAATCCCTTCAAATTCTTATGTGCGAGTTATCGGCGATGTTCATATCCCAGCCAACTTTTCATTAACAATAGAAGAAGGCTGTATTATTACTATTGATGAGGCTATAAATATCACCAACGATGGTCCGATTGTTTTTCAGGGAGTTCAGGATAA
>CAYWBC010000038.1:36068-37365 GCA_964456285.1 uncultured Bacteroidales bacterium | reverse complement strand
CTCTACCCTTTTAAAATGCTTTTCCAGGGTGTTGAGCAATACATTGAGCTTGCGGGCTTGTGCTTCACTCAGATAATTTCCTGTTGAGGAAATACCGTACAACACAATTGCTTTTTTATTCATTCTTAGCTTCAGGTCTGCAAGAAATTCATCGGTATAATAGCGGTTTACCTGCAGGCTTGAGGGATCGGGAACAGCCATGATAACAGCATCGTACTTTGTTTTGGCTGTATGTATAAATCGTTTGCCATCTTCGTAAACAAAGTGAACTCTTTCATCTTGTGAAAGGAGCTTATATTTTTCCCCCAGCCTGATAAGCACAGGATTTAATTCGATGCAATCGACAGATTCAATTTCCGGGTACTTCAGCACTTCCGAGGCAATCCCCGATATGCCTCCCGATATCACCAGCACTTTTTTTGCATCGGGGCGCTGCAGCAGGGCATAGTGTGCATATTCCTCACGCAGGATAAAGTTCTCGGAAGAGAAAATGAGCGATCCGTTGCTGAAGAAATTGTATTCCCCGGCATTTTTAGTGACAGTAATATTTCCATAGAAGCTTTCTATGTTTTCCAGGATCTGCTGGTTAGGGAAAAGTCGCGATCGGATCATATGCTCAAGGGATGTAAATGCAAACAGGGCAGTAAGAACTATTCCTGCGCACAAAGGCAGCAGCAGGATCCTATCTCTTTGTAAAACAAAGAGCAATGTGCTTATCGCTAAAAGAAGCAAGGATAAAGACTGAAAAATGGTAAGCCACCGGATCAGCAGGAATGAAACTTCAATTCCCCCTGCTATACTCCCTGCCGCTTCCAGGGCGTATACACTAATGAAGCCTTTCTCTTCTGATCTTTGTATGCCTACAAACCAGGAAAAAAGGATACCTGTGAGCAGGCATATCGGTGATAATAAAAGCAGGCATGTAATAAAGAAAGAAAAAGGACTGATCAGCATGCCCGGAGGGAAGATCGTATTTTTAAACAGAACCAGTACAATCATCAAAAGGAGGGACAGTCCGGTTACAATTACAATCACATTGCTGAGCAGTATGCGGTCCACAGAACCGGATTTGAAATTTCTTCCTAGAAAGGCCCCTGTGCCGGTAAGCAGCATCCAGATGCCCAGGGTCCAGCCCATCATGAATTCGTTGCCTTCGAATACGGTGGTTATCTCCCGCAGGAGCAAAACCTGTAATACCGGGGCAATAAATCCGGAGAGAATGATCAGCATCCGGAGGTGCCTGATGTCAATCTCAGCTTGTTGTGAAACCATTTCTTTTTTAAGGGACCGTGGTTTT
>CAYWBC010000038.1:0-35968 GCA_964456285.1 uncultured Bacteroidales bacterium | reverse complement strand
TATCCTACTACCTGTTCTTTGTCGCCATAGTCTGAGTCGCCCGAATTGCTATACCGGATCTTTTCATATTCAACATCGGGCATATTCTGGGTAATATTCAGTAGGGTAAGAACAGATGTCCAACCACACATGGCTGTTGCCAGCTTGTCGATTCCGGAACCTTCAAGCTGGGCTTTTACGCGCATGAAATCTCTAACCGAATTGGTAAGAACAGCATCGGCCATTCTTGCATCCGAAATTTTAGCATTGTCGTAATCGGGGTAGTGTGAAAAGTCGGTGCTGATAACAAAGAGGTTCCGCTCATTAAAATAGGGCTTAAGAGCATCGGCCAGCTTACGGGAGGTTTCCTCTGATTGTCCGCCGATAATGATGGGAACGATGGTAAAACTGTTGTTCAGCCAATACTGCAGGAAGGGAAGCTGTACTTCCAGGCTATGTTCTGTGGCGTGTGGTTTTATATCGTCATTGATAAATTTATTATTGTCAACCAACCACTGTGATAAGGTATCTACTGTAACTTTACCAAGCGGGGTAATAAAGTCACCCTGGCAGTATATGGATGCTCCTTCGAAATACATTGTATGACTTGATCCGATAAGGAAGATATGTTCGAATTTCCTGTTTCGGTCTATTTGTTTGAAACCTGCCGCTGCGGTACTTCCCGAAAAAACATAACCTGCATGGGGAACAATAAGAGCAAGGGGATTTTTTACGGTCGGGTCCACCGGCTCGGAAAAAAATCCTTTGAGCATGTTGGTCAGTTCATCCGGAGTGCCCGGATAAAACTTTCCTGCAACAGCCGGTTGCCGGTCTTTTTTATCGGGAACAGATTGCTTAGGTTGTGCATTGCAGGAATGCAGGGTGAAGAGCAAAATAGCTATGTTCAGAAGGATCTGTGTCTTCATTGTTTGTTATTTTTACACACTATAAAATTATCGAAAAAATTAATGGAATGAAAGATACTAGTTTCTAGTTCCAAGTTCCTGGTTCTACTAACTACTAACTACTAACTCCTAACTTCCCTACATATAAATCCTCCCAACAACCCCTTCCATTGATTCTTCCAATTTGCGGGCATGAGAAAGAAATTCATCAACATTCATTTCTTTGAAGAAGAGCATACCGTGTGTGGCACGTATCCTCGGACTTTCATGCTGGTAGAAAAAGTTTTTGCCTAACAGCAGCTGTAGGGTTTTCAATTGCTGCACCCATATTTGCTGTGTCAGTTCACTGAATTTGCCGTCATACTGATAACTGGGAAAGGATGCTTTGACCTGGCTGAGATAAGAATTTGAAAATGCATTATTCATCACTGCCATGGCATTGAGAGAAACAGGAACAATTATGTTTGCTTCAGCAGGATGAAACCGATACCAGACGTTCCGGTAACCCCAGATTCTCAATTTAGAAAGATCACTTTCAGCTTTCCATATTCGCAAAGCTTCAGCAATTACCTGCATAACTTTGTAATGCGTATCCGGTCCGCTTCCCTCCGGGTCAAAGGCAAGACTAATAACTGTGGGTTTAGTTTTTCTTAATTGCACAAGCAAGGGTTCAACATCTCTTTTCCGGTTGGGTTGTTCGGTAAAAATTTCGCCCGAATAGAATCCGAGGCGCAGGTGATGTACGTTTTTTGTTTGTATTCCAAAGTAGGCCCAAACCAGTTCCTCTTCGAATTCCCTGATCATGCCTTTCAATTTTTGAATGCCGGGCAAATTCTGTTCACCATCGTAGCTTTTTCGAAGAATCAATAATATTTCGTTGATATGAGCTCTGAGTTCCCGGATGTTTTTTACTTTATAGATTTCAACCATTGCCCTCACCACACGATGTGATACTCCTCTTTTTAATTCGCACGGCTCACCCGATGCAACTTTTATCAGGTAATGATAAACGTCTTTATCCCATTTGTATTTGTATCCTTTTTCAAAGAAATCGGGATACTCTGTCATCTGGATCAGACCCTCATCAAGAAACTTTTTTGTATCAGCAAGGATATCAAGCATGAAATGGTTTGTAACGGCTGTGAATCCTGATGTAAGAACAGTAAAATGAGCTCTGTTTGTCTCGTTACGAAGAAGACGGTGGATATGAGGAAGCATACCGAGCATAATGTCATCATGATGAGGACCTGTATGATAATACACCTGGTCTTTTTCAGGAGTCATACCCTGCTCAATCTTTTCAATGGTAGATAAAACAACAGATCCAACCGTAGTATCATTAAGATCGGGTATCATTTTACAATAAGGGTCTTCTTTCAAATCTTTTAAAATTAAATGATGACCGTATTTGTCTGCCGATACACAAAGGTCAATTACAGCGCGATCTGTTTTTTCCTGGGTCCATGGTCCATTTTTATAATAGGCAAGTATGGAATCCTTAAGCATACATGCCGCACCTTTGGTAATATAGAACCGGGCATTTTTAAGTTTCGACAATGCTGAAGCAGGGTAGGTGTTCGAAGGCTTTTGTTCCAGTGCATCTCTTACCATAGGTGCCTTTGCCTCTCCGGCAGCAAAAATGATAGCTACTGATTCAGGATTGTGGGTAATGGTTCCGAGCCCGATGGTAATAACAAGGCGATTCCTTGATATTTCTATTCCGCCCAGGTCAGATGCAGCTACAGCCTGGGTTTCAAAATTGGTGTTTGTAAGTCGTGTGGTTGAGTGATGATCTGTGCCCCGGTTGTTGAAAGCAATATGCCCGTCAGGGCCTATACCGCCCAGGAAAAATCCAATGCCTCCTTTGTCCTGAATTTGCTGTTCGTAAGCTGAGCACCAGTTATCAATTGCAAAAATGGATTGTTGTTGAACTAATTCTGCTGAATTCATCGGTTCCCTATACCTCAGTGAAAGATCTACAACAGAATTGGGAAATACTTCAGTATATTTTTTTCTATCGGGAAGTGCAATGTCATTACAGTTTATAAGCAGAGCTTTCTTTGGATCAAGCAGAAAACCATTGATATAATACCTGTATACATAATTGAAAAAGCTGTTGTGCTGTTTTGAGCTGATGGGATAGAATTCATCTATCTGAACAAATTGAAGGTTTTTTAAATCAGGTTTTTTGATTTTATCGAAGCCATATGGGCTCAGTATTTTCCGGCCTTTCTGATTGTTCCAGTTCTCGAGCAACCAGGCTGTCCATAAAATGAAATATTCAGGGGTTTTCCCTGTCGGAAGGCTAATAACACCATTTGGATTTTCGATTACCCATTCGAGAAAACGCAGTGCAGAAAAAAAACCCAGAAGCGGAAAATTGTCAACAAGGATGTAAGGAACATTGGTTTGTCCGGCATTTGATTCCATTCCATCAATGAAGTGCTTTTCTACCTTTGAGAATTCAATCTTTCCCATTCAAATTTACTTTTTATGCTGTTCAATGAATAAATGTAATAACTTTTGAAATAATAATAACTCTGAAAAATTATTAACTGCAAAGAGCGCGAAGTATGCGCAGAGTGCACAGAGGAATATCACTTGTCCTTTTAAATCTTTGCGAACTTTGCGACTTCATGGCGAACTCTGTGGTTAAATAAAATTTACTTTCTGTAAAGACTATTATGTTTTATTGAAGCTCCTACAAAGATTTAATTTAACTTATCACACTCCAGTCGACCCTGGAAGTACGCATATTATCAAGTATTCTATTCAGTAATTTATTTTTTGGGTCCGTAAGGTCCGGATCTGTTTCCAGAATTTGCTCAGCAATGTTCCTTGCATACTGAAGTATTTGTCCGTCGCGCGCAAGATTCGATATCCTTAAGTCAAAAGGCACACCGCTCTGCTGGGTTCCTTCAATATCTCCGGGGCCTCGAAGTTTCAGGTCTACTTCAGCAATTTCAAAACCATCGTTCGTATTCACCATGGTTTCAATTCTTTTCTTTGCTTCGTTTGAAAGTTTATAGCCAGACATTAATATGCAATAACTCTGATCGGCACCTCTGCCAACCCTTCCTCTTAGTTGGTGCAATTGCGAAAGACCAAATCTTTCTGCACTTTCAATTACCATGACAGAGGCATTGGGAATATCCACTCCAACTTCAATTACAGTAGTTGCAATCATTATGTGAGCTTTTCCTTCCTTAAACAATTTCATTCCATATTCTTTGTCTTCTGTCTTCATCTGGCCATGTACACAAACTACTGTATAATCCGGCGGTTTGAAAAATTCAGAAATACCGGCATAACCATCTTCAAGAGCTATATAATCAAGCTTTTCAGATTCCTTGATTAATGGATAGACAATAAATACCTGTTGACCTCTGTCAATTTGCTTCCTCAGAAAGCCATACATGGTTAAGCGTTTGGAATCGAAATAGTGATAGGTTTGCACAGGTTTTCTGCCAGGAGGCATCTCATCAATAACGGATACATCCAGATCGCCATAGAGTGTCATTGCAAGGGTTCGTGGAATAGGTGTTGCAGTCATTACCAATACATGTGGCGGTTGTGTGTTTTTCTTCCAGAGCCTTGCTCTTTGTGCAACTCCAAATCTATGTTGCTCATCTACAACAACCAAACCTAAATTTTTAAACTGAACCGGATCTTCAAGAAGGGCATGTGTGCCGATAAGAATTTGCAATGTACCATTTTCCAAATCGGAGTGTATTGGCTCTCTGTCTTTTTTCTTTGTAGAACCTGTAAGTAGCATTGTGCGTATTGACATGCCTTCCAGCAACTTCAAGATTGTATTGTAATGTTGCATTGCCAGTATCTCTGTTGGAGCCATAATACAGGCCTGGTAGCCGTTGTCGAGAGCGAGGAGCATAGCCATTAATGCAACCAGGGTTTTCCCGCTTCCCACATCGCCCTGGAGCAAGCGATTCATTTGCTTCCCGGAACCAACATCACTTCTTATCTCGCGCATTACTTTTTTTTGTGCTCCGGTGAGTTCAAATTTCAGGTTGTTTTTATAGAAATTATTGAAGCGATCTCCGACTTTTTCAAAAACAAAACCTTTGAAATTTCTTGAATTTCCTTGCTTCTGTTTGAGAATTTTCAGCTGAATACCAAACAATTCTTCGAATTTCAAGCGATATTCTGCCTTTTTTATTTCATCTGGTTTAGCAGGCAGATGAATTCGGTGCAGAGCTTCCTGCAATGGCAGCAGGTTCAATTTTTTTATTAAATATTCGGGCAAACTTTCAGGAATACTTATTGGTCCTGATAAGAAGAAACCAGAAATTAGTTTTTGAAATGTTTTGGAATTAACATAACCGGAACGGAGCTTTTCAGTCAGACTGTACTGTGGATAAAGTGATGTGCCAACACTGTTATCAAAAAGAGCTGCCGGTTCCATTTCCGGATGTGCGATGTTTAATTTTCTTCCAAATTTTGCCGGTTTACCAAAGGCAACATATTCTACACCCATTTCATAATTTTTTTCTACCCATTTTGTTCCCCGAAACCACACAAGCTCCAGGCTTCCTGATTGGTCGCTGAAGGTTGCAACAAGTCGTTGTTTGTATTTAGGGCCTTCTCTTTTAAATGATTCAATACGTCCCCGAATTTGGATGTGAGTGAGCGTGGAATTGACTTCAGCAATTCTGTAAATTTTTGTTCTGTCGATGTATTTATAGGGATAATACCTTAGTAGATCTCCCAGAGTAAAGATACCCAGTTCTTTAGCAAAGAGTTCTGCCCGCTTAGGGCCCATACCCTTCAGAAATTTTACGTCGGTATCTAGTATATTTGCCATCAGTCCTAAATATCGTAATATCCACTGAAATATAAAATTCTATTTTTGCAATATTTCCGAACACTCTGATTAAAGGCGAATGAAAAAAATACCGGGACGAATATTGGTTTTGTGGTTGTATCTGAAATACCTTTTAAAGGCAAGGCACAGAAAAGGGCATGGAATTCATTCTCCTTATGTTTTTGAACTGGTTACGAAAGTAATTTTTGACAAGACAAAGTATTCAGACTATGATTTTTTCAGAAGCCTTCGCAAGAAATTGAGGAGTTTGGATATCAAGCTGAAAGTTGAAAATATAGGAGCGAAATCAGGCTATTTTAATTCTGATGAAAGAAAGCTTAGTGAGCTGGTAAGAAAATCATCCATCAGTTTAAAATTTGGCATGCTTCTTTACAGACTTGCAAAATACTATAAACCGGCGACAATTATTGAACTTGGAACATCGATAGGATTGAGTACTGCCTTCCTCGCTAAGGGAAATGCAGAAGCAAAAGTAATTACCGTTGAAGGAAATGTTGCATTGTACAAGTTTGCAGTCAACTCATTTCGGAATAATAATATTCCTAACGTTATTATCAGACAGGGAATGTTTGATGATTTACTGGATGAACTGGCTGAGCACATTGCAGAAAAGACTCTAATTTTTATCGATGGCAATCATCAATACAATTCTACTCTGCATTATTTCAATTTTTTTTCTAACAGAATGAATGAAGGAATAATTGTTTTGGATGACATTCATTGGTCGCAAGGCATGAATAGAGCCTGGAGTGAAATAACTCATAGAGAAGAGAGTCAGGCAAGCATAGATTTGTTTGATATGGGCATAGTGATTCTAAGACCAGGTATTACAAGACAAAATTATACGATCAAATATTAAGTTCTGTACAACAATAGAATGTATTTTCTGTTACAAATAAAATATGTTTTCTTTGACTGATATTTAAAATGAACAGCCATGAAAATCTACACTAAGACCGGAGATAAAGGTACAACAGAACTAATTGGAGGCAAGAGAGTTCCTAAAAATCATATACAAATTGAGGCCTACGGAACAGTGGATGAATTGATTGCTTTTATAGCTGTTGTTAGGGATCATACCAATGATCAGGAAATTATTGATGATCTGATACAGGTTCAGAATAAATTAATGGTTATAGCAACAATTCTGGCATCTGGAGGGGATGAATTACTTGAGGGATTACCGAAACTTTTTGAAGAAGACATCGTATGGTTAGAAAAACGCATAGACAAGATGGAAGAGCAGTTGCCAAATCTTACAAGTTTTGTTTTACCGGGAGGTCACGAAGCGGTTTCGTTTTGTCATGTTGCACGCACTGTTTGCAGGCGTGCTGAAAGAATAACAATAAGTTTATCTGATATTACAAATTCAAAAGGTATTTTGCTAAGGTATTTAAATAGATTGTCTGATTATTTGTTTGTATTGTCAAGGCATTTTAGCAGCCAATTTAAGACAAAAGAAATTCCATGGCGTACACCGTTGTAGAAGTAATTTAAATTTCTATATTTGCACAATTTTTAGAAAATCACAGATTTCAAGAATATGTACTGGACACTTGAATTGGCTTCAAAACTTGAAGATGCACCATGGCCCGCAACGAAAGATGAGCTTATCGACTTCGGAATTCGATCAGGTGCGCCTCTGGAGGTTATAGAGAATTTACAGGAAATCGAAGACGAAGGCGAAATTTATGAAAGTATTGAAGACATCTGGCCGGATTATCCGAGTAAAGATGATTTTTTCTTCAACGAAGATGAATACTAAAAAATAAAAGGGGCTTTTGAGCCCCTTTTTTTAATTAAAAATATCGTCTTTAGTTTTCGGACGATCTCCTTCAAACCATTGAAAACCTTTAAGAATAAGTTCATTTATCGGAGCCTGATCCATGGGGTACAAAACTGCATCAGGTTGCTTTAAAAAAGTTATTGAATTTACTTTTCCCTCCTCCAGAAAAATAATAAGATCTGAACATTCAATTTTATTTACACCTATTACTTCATCATCATCAGGAGGGTAGTATACAGTTTGGCCATTTCCTTTCACATCCACCTGATACAACTCATTATTTTTAAAATGGCAAACCATGTTCTTTCCTTTGATCTGGTTGAATTTCGAAGAATCTGCCTTGCTAATAATAAAAGATGCTTTATCAAGATACATGGTCTTAATCTGACTGTTCTTAGTATGAATTTCGATGTATTCGGCAGTAAGCTGATTCACATCAGACCACAAAATAGGCTTATCATACAAACGAATTACAGAATCAGCAAAGGAAAATGCCATGGAATCACATTTTCCCTGCAAGTTATTTCTGAATATTTTTACACCGTAATAGGCCTTGATAAATTTTGTTCCGGTAGTATCCACTTCTGACAATAAGGTATCAGCATGAAGATGAAGAGTATCTTCGGGTGATAATTGGATGAACTCAGCTTTTTCAGTAAGCCTTGCATAGTCTTTATTCTCATAATAGATAGCACGGTTCCCCTTCAAAATTATATCTTGTTCAAGATCATAGATCTCCACATTATTTATTGCACGTCCAAAACCTGTTAGTTTTTCATAGTAAAGGCTGTCTCCTTTTACAATCTGCTGAGAGTTTTTTACTAATGCATTTTGATTTAATTGTGAGATATCTGTTTGAGTATCATACCATCCTCTTTCGCAGTAGATATAGCTGCTATCGCTTATAATCTCTGTAGGGCCAAAGAAATATGAGATTTTGCTTTCCGTGTTGTATTTTAATCGGTCAGAATATATTGTATAATCAGGATTTACGATTTTAACACTGTCTTGAAAATCAAACATATTCTGACGGGCATAATAATGGCCCACATTACTCTCAAGTTCATTTTCAACATTTACAATTTTTGCATAATTAACATAATACCCAATGCTGTTGGCAATATCATAGTCCAGGGCTTCAGTCGTTAGTGTAGTTTCAGAGTTTATCAGGCGTACATTTTTCCTGACATTAGCTATTTTTGTATTTCCATCATAATGAAGATAATCACCATAAAGATGAACAGTATCACCCTGGTTGATGTAAATATTGTGGAAAGCATCCAGGGAGTTTTTTTTGGAGTAAAAATGAGCGCTATCACAGTACATTTTTGCTCCTCCATGTGTAAATATTACATTTCCTAATAAACGTTTTGTGTCTTTGCCCAGCATTGCATCTACTTCTGTTGTGGCAGCAGAAAACTGAACTCTTGCAGTATTTTGTGAGAATGAATTAAGGGAGTGACTAAACAAAGAAATTATCAGTAATAATTTTACTGATGATAAAATAATATTTTGATTGTACTTACAGGTAATTATTTTTCTAACCATCCTTTTATATGAAAGCTGCATTCATCAAATGGTTCATTAATTCTGATATAAGTGCTCTTAATTTTATCTTCAACCCATTTGTCAACAATCTCATTTTGTTTTACCTGTTTGGCCATGTTTTTAAGCAGTTCATAATCTTGTTTAAGGTTGGCTTTGTGGGGTTCTGTTTTGGATTTAATCCGAACTACTTTATATACCAAATTTCCTTTTTCATCGGTAGATTCAAATGATTCACTTATTTCTCCAACTTTCAGATCCTTAATAATATAATACTCTTTTGTCTCAAACTGGTCGAGTTTAAAATTAGTGTTACCTGTCATAGGATTTACCCTAAGCCCACCATTCATTTTTGTGTTTTCATCCTGGGAAAAATATAGGGCAGCGCGATCAAAATTCAGAGTATCAATTCTTATGAGTTGAACAATACTGTCAATGCGTGCAATTGCAGATTCTTTTTCTTCGAAAGAAATTTTCGGTTTCATCAGGATATGCTTAGTGTGTATCCTATCTTCTGTTCGGTCAACAAGCAGGATAAGATGATATCCGAAGGAAGATTTTACAATTTTAGAAACCTGTCCTTTTTTTAAGCCAAAAGCTGCTTTTGAATAGGCAGGATCTAATTCTGATTTTGTTGCCCAGCCTATATCTCCTCCTTTTGTTGCTGAAGGGCCTTCAGAATATAAAACGGCAAGTGTAGAAAAATTTTCACCGTCGATAATACGTTGCCTTAATTCAAGCAATCTTTTTCTAACGTCAAATACAGCATCTTCACTTGATGACGGATATATTACTATCTGGTTGATCTCTACCTCAGCATCTATATAGGGAATGCTGTCGGCTGGGAGATTATTGTAAAAATTCTTAACTTCTGCCGGAGTTGTGGATAAGGTGGAGGTGATCTCCTGACGCATCATCTGCATTAGCATTTGATCACGAATAGCATCGCGCATATCTTCTTTGATTTCCAGAACTGATTTGCCAAAATACTCGATGAGTTTCTCTTCAGAACCAATTTGACTGATGAAATAATTAATTCGGTCAGTCAACTCCATTTCAACATTAATTTCGTCAATTTCCAGACTATCAACTTCAGCCTGGTTTACAAGAAGTTTTTGAGACAGAAGATCTTCAAATACTTCACATTTTGTTGGCAAAGGTTTAATACCCTGTGCTTCCATTTGCAAGTACTGTTCCTCAACTTCAGAAAATAATATCTCATTTTTCCCAACCACACCAACTATTTTTTCAACCAGAAAGGGTTGTGCACTAATATTGTCAAATGTTTGTGTGACTAATATAAGAAGGCAAATTTTTATAGTAAATTTCATGAAGAGCTTTTATTATATAATGAAATGAGATTACTGTATCTGTTAGAATTTAAAATTATTGTAATAATAAATAAATATCCTTTCTTTCTGATCTAAGCCCGAATTGATTAATAAATATTAAAATTTTCTCTGTCAAGAGCATCATTATAGACATTTGCTTCGAGTTCCTGGATGAGTTGAATTTTTCTTTTATTCAGGAGGATATTTTTGATATCATCTTCTATAAATTCTATAGGTGCAACAGAGCTAGCAAGTCTATAATCAGTAATTTTCAGAAAATGATAATATGTAGAATCTTTTATTTCATAGTTTTTTCTGTATTTCAATAGATTTTCAGCGCTCATGTAAATTTTTGGCATTTTTTCCAGTATTTCGTCAAAGTAAACCCATGTTTCTTCATAGTATTCATACTTTGTTGCATAGTTATAACAATAACTCTCCAACTCTTTGATATGCTCGGGATCATCTGACCGATACCATCTTCTTATTTTATATATTTCAGGCGATGTTCTTGGAATCTGAATATAGAGTCCTTTGAACAGGTTATTGTTCAATATGAAATTAGGAGAATAATTATTATAGTAGTTTTCAATTTCTGCCTGGGTAATTATTGTATCCAACTTTTGATTTATGTAAGACTCTTCGTATTTATAAACCAGCAAAGAAGTTTTATAATCTTCAATTTGTTGTTCAACATTCATATTTTCTTCAGATAGATTTTGCTCCGCCTGGTACAAAAGAAGCTGTTTTCGTACCCACTTGTCAATGTGATCTTTTATAACCAGTAAACTATCTTCAGGTGATAAACCTTTCGGGACAATATTTTTTATTTGTGAAACGTGCAAATAATTATCATAGACCCTTGCAACCGGAGGATCATCAGCCTGATTTCCAGCTTGATTACAAGCCATCAGAAGGAAAATCAGATAAAGGCTTATCGCTTTTTTCATAAACGGAACAATTAGAATAAGTGTATCTTATTTGTACTCCGATCTTATTTCATCCATAACTTCCTCATTGAATTCAATTGGATACTTATTTTTAAGTTTTTCAAGCCATTGTTTCTCGAGTAGCGACTGGTAATCTGCGGTATACAATCCACGAGCATCTTCAAGAGTCTTTGTCTGAGCAGGCAAAATTTCATTTACATAGTATAAAACAAAATTGTTTTTGTCCTTTGAAACAATATATTCTCCTTTTTTCCATTCAATTGAATCAGCAAGAGCATTATCTCCCTTTTCATATTTAATGTCTTTAATCTGAATACATTTTGCATTATCTTCTTTGCAGATCTTTTTAGCAATTTCTTCATTGCTAAGATTTTTCTTGGTTTTGTTTTTTGCTATGACTAAAAGAGGATTGATCAATAAACTGTCTGTATAAGAATATTTTGTGATTGCTATTCTTTCATCCCATGAGTATTTTTCAGGCAATTCATTGTAGAATTTTTCAATTCCTGCAGAATCATCAATTGCTCTTTGCCAGACTTCATCTTCAGTCAGGTTGAATAGCAATATACCATCGTGATATTCTTCCAGTAAATATTTAAGATCAGGATATTTTTCAGGCAATTTGCTTTTTTCATAATCCATAAGGGAAATATTCACAAATTCCTTTAGCCATACATAAAACCATTGTTCCATACCCAGAGATTTAATATTTTTTCTTGTCTTGGATAAATATGTAGCCAGGTCATATTGAGTATATTTTTGATCTCCTATGGTAAATATTGGTTTTTGAAGTTCTTTTGCTACATCCGGATTCCATTTGTTCTCAATTATTGTTGAGTCAATTAGTTTGTATATTGTATCTGCATTGTCGCTATAAAATTCAAATCCATATTCATTTTTAATATTCTGAATAATTTTATCCTTTGAAATTTCTTTTATCGCCGGATCGTTTCGAAGTTTTCTTTTATATTCTTCTTTTACTTCTTCGAAAGGAGGTACTGGTCTGTAATTCAAAGGCTTAATAATGTGGAATCCAAAATTGGAGCTAAATACTTGCGAGTAAGATCCAGAATCAACAGCAAAACATGAGTCCAAGAATGCTTCAGGAGCATTTGATGTATTTAGCCAGCCAACATAACCATTTTTGTTAGCTGATGCTTTATGTTCAGAATATCTAGCAACAACGCTATCCCAGATGGCGCCTTGTTGTAGTTCAGCATAGGCTTTTTCAATTTTTTGCTTTGCCGCTTCTTTTTCAACATCGCTTGAATTTCTTGGCAGCATTGTCATAATGTGCGCTGTTTCAACCTCGCCACGATTTTTACGACGGGCATCAACAAGAATAAGATGGAATCCAAACCGTGTCCTTACAGGCATTGATATTTCACCAACAGGAGTATTGTAAGCACCTATTTCAAAGGGATAAACCATACGAAATGCACTAAACCATCCAAGTTCACTGCCAATTTTATCTTTGGCATTTTTGGATTCTTCATCTACGACCTTTTGGAAATCTTCGCCAGCGACAAGTCTCTCACGGATACCCATTAACCTGTTATAAACTTCCAGTGTGTCTTTGGGAAGACTGTTTGGCCCTATCTGTAACAAAATATGTCTGGCTTTTATTTCGTCGAGGGACCTTTGATAGGCCTTTATTACCTCCGAGTCAATAGATTCTTTATTATCAAAATATGAATCTGTTAATTGCTTTGTGTAATCTCCCATTTCCTTAATAAAGGAACTCATTGTATCATAGCCTAAATTCTCTGCTTCAATAACTTTGAGCTTATAATTAATGAACAGATCAATATATTCATCAACAGATTTCTGAAGATCTTCTGCAATGTTTTTATTCTTGTTATAAATTCTCAAAAATTCATTATTACTGATTTCTCTGCCATCAATTGTCATTAAGGTTTTTGGTTCTGATTGAGAAAATGCAATTTGAATTGAAAACAATGTTAATGTGATAAATAAATACTTTTTCATGTTGTGAGGTTTTATTCAGTCAATGATTAAACGTTTAGTATAAAAATATATTATCTACTATAATTTGGTGCTTCACGAGTAATAGTAACATCGTGAGGGTGACTTTCAACCATGCCAGAACTTGTTATGCGCACAAATTTAGCTTTTCTGAGTTCTTCAATGTTATTGGCTCCGCAATATCCCATGCCTGCTCTTAATCCACCAGTGAGCTGATAGATAATTTCTGATAGAGTACCATTGTATGGGACTCTGGCAACAATTCCTTCAGGTACAAGCTTTGAAACATCATCTTCGGGATCCTGAAAATAACGATCACGTGATCCCTGTTGCATGGCATCAATCGAACCCATGCCACGGTATGATTTGTATTTTCGTCCATTATAAATTATTGTCTCGCCTGGTGATTCTTCAACGCCGGCAAATAATGAACCTGCCATTATAGAATGTGCTCCGGCAGCAATTCCTTTTACAATATCTCCGGAATAACGAATACCTCCGTCTCCAATAATCGGAATATTCTTGCCTTTGGCTACACTGGCAACATCAAATATTGCTGATAGTTGCGGTACACCAACTCCGGCTATTACCCTTGTTGTGCAAATAGACCCGGGACCAATACCAACCTTTAGCGCATCAGCACCAGCTTTAATAAGGGCAGTAGCAGCATCTGCGGTAGCAATGTTTCCAACAACAACATCAATATCCGGGAATTTTCTCTTGACTTCTTTAAGCATATTGATCACCGCCTTCGAGTGTCCATGAGCAGTATCAATAATAAGAGCGTCAACATCTGCTTCAACCAAAGCTTCTGCTCTTTGAAGTGTATCAGGAGTTGTGCCTATGGCAGCAGAAACACGTAAACGCCCTTTGGGATCTTTGCAGGCATTCGGTCTGTCTTTTGCTTTTGTAATGTCTTTGTAAGTGATCAGACCAATTAATTTATTATTGCTGTCAACAACAGGCAATTTTTCGATCTTATGTTTTTGGAGAATATTAGCAGCAATTTCAAGATCTGTTTCCTGGCCAGTTGTAATGATATTTTCGGATGTCATTACATCACTGATTTTCCTAGTCATATCAAGTTCAAATCTTAAATCCCGATTTGTTACAATTCCTATTAAAGAATGAGAATTATTGACAACAGGTATCCCTCCAATTTTGTATTCTTTCATCAAATCAAGCGCGTCACCAACATTACGTTCTTTTTCTATTGTAATGGGATCCAGAATCATTCCATTTTCTGCACGTTTAACAGATTTTATCTGTTTGGCCTGTTCTTCTATCGACATGTTTTTATGGAGAACCCCAATGCCTCCTTCACGAGCCATGGCAATTGCCAGATTGATTTCTGTAACTGTGTCCATGGCGGCCGAAACAATAGGAGTATTAAGGGTTATATTTCTGCTGAACATTGTTTTAAGGTTAACTTCCTTTGGTATAACCTCAGAATATGCAGGAACAAGAAGCACATCATCGAAAGTTAATCCTTCTGAAATTATTTTATCTGATATAAACGACATCGTATATCTTTATTAGAATTTAAATTTTGCAAAATTACAAAAATTGCTTGAATAAACATCTGCCGTGAACTTCAGTATGCAAAATAATTTTATACAAAACGAATGTGATTTTTGATGATGATAGCTAAAAATTTAAACTCAACTCAGACAATCATCAATTGTTAGTTATAATAAATGTTTCAGAGCTATTTATTTCTACAAAAAAAGCAATAAATAATGAATAATCGAATTCTGACTATTAAAATGATTCCGATTTTAATATTTTTTAAGACTTTTGGAGAATAGCATATCGTCCAATGAGCAAGCATCTCGAAATATTAAAAAAATATTGGGGCCATTCCTCATTTCATCCAACACAGCTTCAGATCATTGAATCTATTATTAATGGAAATGATACTCTTGGACTGATGCCAACCGGTGGTGGAAAATCAATTGCCTTTCAGGTCCCGGCGCTTACCATGGATGGAGTATGCCTGGTAATATCTCCATTAATAGCTCTAATGAATGATCAGATAAACAAGTTGAATTCTTTAGGGATAAAGGCGAAGGCTATTCATTCCGGATTGAGCTTTAATGAAATCAAGATAAGCATTGATAATGCGGTTTACGGAGCTTACAAAATTTTATATCTTTCTCCTGAGCGGCTTATGACAGAGCTTTTCAAAGCAAAAGTACAACAAATGAATGTTTCATTCATTACAGTTGATGAAGCCCATTGCATATCGGAGTGGGGATATGATTTCAGACCTTCATACCTGGCAATAGAAAAATTAAGAGACTTATTACCTGATGTACCTGTTCTCGCATTGACTGCAACAGCAACAAGTGAGGTAGTATCAGATATTCAGGTAAAACTTAGATTCAAAAAGGAGAATGTCATACAAGGTGAGTTTACACGTGAAAATCTTATCTATTTTGTTCGGCCTAGTGAAAGTAAAATTAGCGATCTCTCCAAAGTCGTAAAAACAATTAGAGGTTCAGGCATAATCTATTTGAGAAGCAGGAAGAAAACACGTGAAATAGCTGAACAATTGATAAGAGATAATATCAGTGCAGATTTTTTTCATGCCGGGCTCAGCTATGAGAACAGAGTTTTAAAGCAAGTTAAATGGAGTGAAGGTGAAATAAGAATAATGGTTGCTACAAATGCATTTGGCATGGGAATAGATAAAGCCAATGTTCGCTTTGTAATACATATGGACTTGCCCGATTCACCCGAAGCTTATTTTCAGGAAGCTGGAAGAGCGGGGAGGGATGGGAAAAAAGCCTATGCCGTATTGTTGGTTAATAATTATGATAAAGGTATCGCTGCCCGGCGCATTGCAAATTCTTTTCCGGAAATACCTGAGATTAAAAGAACATACAATGCTATGGCTAATTACTTACAGGTTCCTTATGGAGGAGGAAAAGGTGTAGCTTATGATTTTAATCTCTATGACTTTGCAGCTTCCTATAAAATAAATGCTATTGTGGCCTTCAATTCTTTGAAAATGCTTGAAAAGCATGGGTACATAGAACTGTCAGACGAAGTTAATCAGTCATCAAGAGTATTATTTCTTCTTAGCAGAGACGATTTGTATAAATTCCAGATAGAGAATCGAAAATTCGATGGTTTTATTAAGTTATTGCTAAGGTCGTATACCGGTTTGTTTACTGATTATACTGCTATAGATGAAAATTTACTTTCAAAAAGAGCAAACATAAAGCGCGATCTGGCCTATAACTATTTCATCAAATTAAGTCAGATGAAGGTGATTAGCTATATCCCTGCACGCAAATCTCCTCTCTTGGTATTTACAGAGGAAAGACTCGAAGAAAAATCACTATTAATTTCTCATGAATTTTACTCTGAAAGGAAGAGGAGGTATGAGCAACGTTTAAATTCGATGCTCGATTATGCTTTCAATAAGGATGAATGCAGAAACAATTTGCTGTTAAGCTATTTTGGAATGAAAAAAAGCAAACCCTGCGGCCAGTGCGATGTTTGTAAATCACGATTGGACGATGGTAATGACCCGGCAAAACTTGAACAATTCTCAATGGAAGTTATGCAGTTGCTTGATAAAAATGCTCAATACATAGGTGAATTATTATTGACTCTTGGCATTAAGGAAAATACATTGAATCAAATAGTAAGGCAGTTGCTTGAGAGGGAAAAAATAATTTATCTTGAAGATGGAAGGTTGGCAGTTAATAATTAGTAGTTAGTAGTTAGTAGGGCCTAACAAACCAACCGTCTAATACGCTATTACCCATCACTCAGCCTACCACTGATTTTCAATCCTTATACTACCATCATCCGACTTTCGACTTCTAAATTCTGACTTCCTACTTCTGTCCTATACTTTCCAACTTTCATGAATTTCGTTACTGAACCATTGGTTTAATATCTTAAATACTTTTACTTTGTAAAAAATTAAAATTTATGGATATCAAGAATAATCCTGTATACAGTGAGGATGTGCTTGAATTTGTAAGGGTAGCAAGTGATTACTGCACCTTCGTTGAACAGGGTGAAAGTTTCAAGCTAAAAGAGTTTATTGATAAAGCACATAAGCTAATGGCACTTCTCTATTTGAAAGCTGCGAATTTGCCGGAACTGGATTCAAAATTTGAAAACATGAATCAAAGATTTGTCAATGAGCAGGATTACAATTATATAAGACAAAAGGTATTAAAGAAATTAGGACAATACGATACATACGAAGAAGTTTTCACACAATTACGCGAAGAAAGTGATGATGCAGTTAGTGCAAGCATCTCTGAGAATATGGCTGATATGTACCAGGATATTAAGGATTTTTTACTTCTTTATGAAATTGGCACTGAAGATGTGATGTATGAAGCTATCTGGGAATGCAGGCAATCATTTAAAACCTATTGGGGACAAAGGCTTACTAATGGACTCCGGGCACTGCATTTTTTGAGATATTCCGACGAAGAAATTAATGAAGAAGAGATTTATTCTGTAGATGAAAACATTGTCCTGAACGATATTGATACAAGCGATTGGATAATAACACGCAGACAGGAAGATACCACTAATGAAGAATGAAATAAATTTCAAATCGAAACTTTCAAAAGAAGAGATTTCAATTTTACCGATAGGAAAATTTAATGGTGAAATTTTTTACATCGATTCTATTGGCAACTTTCACGAAATTCTTCCTCTGTTATATAAGAGTGAAGTTTTTGGTTTTGATACTGAAACAAAACCCGCGTTTAAAAAGGGAGAGAAGAATGAGGTTTCTCTATTGCAGTTAAGTACTGCAGAGCAAGCTTTTCTTTTCAGATTAAAGCAGATAGGTTTACCCAAAGAACTGGTAAATATATTGTCTGACAGCAATATACTTAAGGTGGGAGTTGCTATTCACGATGATATTATTGGACTTAAGCGACTGCATCCTTTCAATCAGGAAGGATTCATTGAATTGCAGACTTATGTAAACAAATTTAAGATTGAAGATTGTGGTTTGAAAAAGCTTACAGCAAACATTCTGGGTTTTCAGATAAGTAAGAGACAACAAACATCAAATTGGGAATCAGAAGTGCTAAGCCAGGCACAAATTGAATATGCAGCTACAGATGCCTGGGTCTGTTATGAAATATTCACAAAATTAAGGCAATTAAAACCATACAATGGGAAAGAGGTCAAAGGCAATTCTTAAATCCGGGAAAGATCAATCGGTTATGCGCAGGCACCCCTGGATATTCTCCGGGGCAATTAAAAAAATAATTGGAGATCCCGCGGAAGGAGATGTTATTGATGTCTTTAATAACAAGGATGAACATCTTGCAGTTGGACATTATCAGATTGGATCAATTACCATTCGAATTATTCATTTTAGCGATGTTGAAATTGACGATTCGTTTTGGTTGAATAAAATATCTGATGCTTTTCAGCTTAGAAAAACCTTAGGCCTAATAAAATCTGAAAGTACCAATGCATATCGTATTGTCAATGCTGAAGGAGACAATTTGCCCGGATTAATAATTGATTATTACAATGGAAATCTTGTGATGCAGATTCATTCCATAGGAATGCATAATGCACGCAAATCAATACAAGCTGCGCTTGAAAAGCTTTACGAAGGTAGAATTATTACTATATATGATAAAAGTGAAAGCACATTGCCTTTTAAAGGACCTGTAAAGGGGAAAAATGAGTTTTTATTTGGCGATGCATCCAATACAGTTATTAGCGAGAATGGAATGAAGTTTCAGGTGGATTGGGTTGATGGTCAAAAAACCGGATTTTTTATTGACCAGAGAAAGAACCGTCAATTGCTTATGGAATATGCAAAAAACAGAAATGTTCTGAATATGTTCTGCTATACAGGAGGATTTTCTGTATATGCTATTCAGGGTGGAGCAAAAATGGTTCATTCTGTCGACAGCTCATCAAAAGCCATCGAACTGGTAAACCAAAATGTAAAACTGAATTTTACTGATGCAAATCATGAAGCATTTGCAGTTGATGCCTTCAAATACATGGAAGGCATAGAGGATAAATATGACATAATGGTACTTGATCCTCCTGCGTTTGCAAAGCACCATAATGTATTGCACAATGCTTTGCAGGGTTACAAAAGGCTGAATCAACAAGCACTGGAACAGATTAGTTCAGGAGGCATACTTTTTACTTTTTCTTGTTCACAGGTTGTGACAAAAGAAAATTTCAAGAAATCTGTTTTCGTTGCAGCTGCCAATGCAAACAGGAATGTAAGAATATTACACCAGTTAAATCAGCCTGCCGATCATCCTGTTAATATTTATCATCCGGAAGGAGAATATTTAAAAGGTCTGGTACTCTATGTTACCTAAAGATTTTATAAGGATAATTATCTTCGGCTTTTGCTGTAGTATTTTGTTCTTTCAAACGGTTTATGCACAAGAAAGAGATAAGGTGCTACGAGTGGAGGCAAAACTCTGGAATCCATCGGGCGACACGATTACAGGTTTATTGGAATACGCAAACCAATACACCCTTCAGTTTAATATTACACTTTTCGATTCGATTGAAAATTCCTTAAAATACTATTCTCCAAGAGACATTGCCGGCTTTTATTTTTATGCGAACGGTCAAAAGGTAGTATACCATGGTTTAGAAAATCCTATAAATATTGGCAATGTATTTTTAAAGCTCCTTTACCAAGGAGAATACTCTGTTTACCAGTACCTGGAATTAGATATGAGAAGTTCATACCTTTCTTTTATAACACACTATTTTTTATGGAAGGAGGAATGGCTTGAGCCTGAAATTTCTATTCAGTTTGAGAAAGAAGCTCTGTTGAAACACTTTTCTAAATGCCCCGAAATTGAGTACAAAATAAAAACCGGTGAGTATGGCCTGAACACCCTGGTGAAAATAATTGAGGAATATGAGAAATGTGATCTCACTGATGAATATGAATATTTCTATGAATAGATGGTTTTCGGTTCTTATTTATTAAAACAGAGAAATTATAAACAATAATAAAGCAAAAATGTTATTATTATATTACTAATGTAAAAATGTTTAGAAAGGTATTTCATATTGTATTTGCGATCTTCCTGATATTAGCCACTACAGGAATAACACTTTCTATGCATTACTGTGATGGAAAACTGGTTTCTGCATCCATAAATAAGGAAGCTAAATCATGTTGTGATGGATCAGGCGGATGTTGCCAAAATAAAAGTTTTCACTTTGAAGTTAAAGACAATTATGTAGGTCCGGTTATTTTAGAGAACAGTAAAATTATTGAACTGGATCGATTATTTTCTATACTTTTTGTATCAGACATTGAATTGTTACCTGAAGTTGAAAAGACTTTCCAGGCATTCAATGATAGTTCGCCACCAACTGCAAATCAGAAACGCCTTTCCTTATTGCAAACATATCTTTGCTAGAAATTCTATTCAATTGATTATCAGAGCCATTTCATTAATTTTTTAGCCTGAATATCATCTTAATTGTATTTACCTTTAATGTATAGAATGTTTATCAAAATCTTAGGATATGTTGAACAAAACCATAAAATTCTTTTTAGAGAATAAGCTGGTGACATTGATAATACTTGCAATTTTCATCTTTTTGGGAATTGCAAATGCACCATTCAATTGGAAATCAGGGCTTATTCCACGTGATCCTGTGCCGGTAGATGCTATACCAGATATTGGTGAAAATCAGCAGATAGTATTTACTGAATGGCCCGGCAGGTCACCACAGGATATTGAAGACCAGATTTCTTATCCTCTGACCACTGCTTTGCTTGGAATTCCTGGTGTTAAAACCATTCGAAGCAACTCAATTTTTGGTGTTTCAAGTATATACATCATTTTTGACGAAGGAGTAGAATTCTATTGGAGCAGAACCAGAATACTTGAAAAATTAAACTCTCTTCCTGCAGGAACACTTCCTGATGATGTAAATCCAACTCTGGGACCTGATGCAACCGCTCTCGGACAAATCTATTGGTATACTCTTGAGGGCAGAGACAAAAATGGAAATCCTGCTGGTGGATGGGATCCACAAGAGCTTAGAACCATACAAGACTTTTATGTACGTTATTCTTTAACCTCTGCAAAGGGAGTTGCAGAAGTTGCATCAATAGGTGGTTTTGTAAAGGAATACCAGGTTGATATTGACCCGAATGCAATGAAAGCTTATGGTGTTGATGTAGGACAGATTTTAATGGCTGTTAAAGAGAGTAACCTTGATATAGGTGCAAGAACAATTGAGTTTAACAGGGTAGAATACCTTGTCAGAGCCCTGGGCTATATTAAAAGTCTTAGTGATTTGGAAGAAAGTGTAGTAGCTGTGAAAGATAATGTTCCGGTTCGCATTAAGGATGTTGCCAAAGTAAATTTTGGACCTGCTACAAGACGAGGCGGACTTGACAAAGGTGGTGTTGAGGCTGTTGGGGCTGTAGTTGTTGCCAGATATGGAGCAAATCCTCTGGAAGTCATTAATAATGTAAAAGACAAGATCGTTGAAATAGCTCCCGGACTTCCAACAAAGATCTTAGACGATGGCACCGTTTCAAAAGTTACTGTTGTTCCTTTTTATGATCGTACTACACTCATAAAAGAAACTTTGGGTACCCTGGAGGACGCTCTGACACTCGAAATATTAATCAGTATTCTCGTTGTAATTATATTAGTTCTTAACTTAAGAGCATCTATACTTATCTCCAGCCTTCTTCCCATTGGAGTATTAATGACATTTATTGTAATGCGCCGCTTTGGTGTTGATGCAAATATAGTGGCACTTTCAGGTATTGCAATCGCTATTGGAGTGATGGTGGATGTGGGGATTGTCTTTACTGAAAATATTATCCGGCATTTGGAGATGCCGGATAATATAGGGGCAAAAGGCAAGCAGCTACTCACCGTAATTTACGATTCGGTTATTGAAGTTGCTTCAGCGGTAATAACAGCATTATCTACCACGGTGGTTAGTTTTTTACCCGTATTTTTCATGCAGGCTGCAGAAGGGAAACTGTTCAGACCATTGGCATTTACAAAGACCTTTGCTATGCTTTCGGCTCTTGTGATTGGCTTGGTTATAATTCCAACCCTGGCGCACATAATCTTCTCAATCAAGTTTGATAAACGTAAAATAATTCGTTTTACAAGCATAGGATTGGCTGTTTTTGGAATTGTGGCTTTTATATATAAGCCTTCCTTGCTTCCTATTGCACTTATTGCATTGGGTGCAAATAATTACTTTTCATATAAATGGTCTGAGGATAAAAAGAAATATACCAACTACATAAATATTGGAATTACGCTCTCGGTAGTTATTTATTTCTTAACCAATAAGTGGATGCCTCTAGGTGCAGGTAACAGCCTGTTTGTAAATTTCCTGTTTGTAATTTTAATTATCGCTGTTGTACTAGGTTTATTAATGAGCGTAGTTCGCTATTATCCACAAATATTACAGTGGTGCCTGGCTAACAAATGGAAGTTCTTAAGTATTCCAATTTTTATCGTATTCTTTGGAATATTTACCTGGCAGGGGGCAGAAAAAATATTTGGTTTTGTTCCGGAGAAATTAAAATCTACCGGAGCCTGGCAATCCTTTTCTGAAACCTTTCCTGGTACCGGCAAAGAATTTATGCCACCGCTGGATGAGGGGTCGTTTCTACTTATGCCAACTACAATGCCTCATTCAGGAATTGAGGAAAATATTGATGTTATACGAAAGGTAGATTTAAATGTAAATTCCATACCCGAAGTAGAAAGTGTGGTAGGAAAATGGGGACGTGTTAATTCTGCTCTCGACCCGGCTCCCACATCCATGTTTGAAAATATCATCAATTACAAGCCGGAATTTATGGTAGATGAAAATGGACACAGGATACGGTTTGAAGTTGATAAGAATGGAGCTTTCGTATTAAGAGATGGCTCAACTTACAATCCTGAAACGGATGAATTCAGGGAGATAGAATTTGACCAACTTACTGCAGATTCAAAAGGTGAATATTACCGCCAATGGCGTAAGCAAATAAAATCACCGGATGATATTTGGAAGGAAATAGTCAAGAAATCAAAAGTACCCGGACTTACCTCCGCACCTAAATTGCAGCCAATACAAACAAGGCTGGTCATGCTTCAAACAGGGATGCGTGCCCCAATGGGGATAAAAGTTTATGGCCCGGATTTGGAAACTATTGAAAAGGTGGGTTTCGAAATTGAGAACTACCTTAAACAGGTTCCGGGTGTTGAAAAAACTTCAGTTTTTGCTGACCGTGTTGTAGGTAAACCTTATCTAGAGATTAAAATAAACAGAAAAGCCATTGCACGTTATGGACTTACAATACAGGACATGAACACATATCTCAGCGGTGCTATTGGAGGAATGAAACTTAGTTCCACCGTGGAAGGCAGGGAACGTTTCCCAATAAGGGCTCGCTACGCCAGGGAATTCAGAGATAACCCTGAGGAGCTGCTAAAGGTTTTAATACCAACTCCATCGGGGGTGCAAATTCCATTGGGTGAACTCGCAGAAATAGATTATCTCCGTGGACCACAACTTATTAAAAGTGAAGACACATTTCTGGTCGGTTATGTAATTTTTGATAAGAAAGAAGGCCATGCTGAAGTGGATGTAGTTGAAGAAGCTCAGGCATATTTGAACAAAAAAATCGAAAGTGGTGAGTTTCAAATACCAGCGGGTGTAAAATATAAATTCACCGGCAACTACGAAAATCAAATACGAGCCACCAAACGATTGATGTTGGTTGTCCCAATATCGCTATTACTGATATTCCTTATCCTTTATTTTCAGTTTAATTCTGTAGTAACTGCCTCTATGACGTATACGGGAATTCTGGTTGCATTTTCAGGTGGATTTATAATGATTTGGCTATATGGGCAAGGATGGTTTATGAACTTTTCATTTGCAGATATTAATATGCGGGGATTGTTTCAAATGCATCCGATAAACATCAGTGTTGCAGTTTGGGTGGGATTCGTTGCATTGTTTGGTATTGCTACTGATGATGGAGTGATCATGGGAACTTACCTCATGCAGGTATTTGAAAGAGAAAAGCCAAAGACGATTGATGCTGTTCGGAAAGCTGTATTGCATGCCGGAACCCAAAGAGTTCGACCGGCAATGATGACTGCAGCAACAACAATAATTGCTCTTATTCCGGTATTAACTTCAACAGGAAAAGGAGCAGATATTATGGTTCCTATGGCTATCCCTTCTTTTGGAGGAATGATCATCCAGGTAATGACCATGTTTGTAGTACCTGTTTTGTATAGCATGTGGCAGGAAAAAAAATTGATGAAATTCTCACAAACCATCTAAAAAGGAAAATATGAAATCTTTAAAAAATAATATAGTCATGTTTAGCATGCTCCTTTTTAGCCTTTCAATAATGGCTCAGGGAGAAATTGATAAATACCTGTTGACAGCTGCTGAAAATAATCCCGGATTACAGGCAAAGTTCAATGAGTATATGGCAGCTCTTGAAAAAGTCCCACAGGTAGGCTCATTGCCTGATCCGGTAATTGCCTTCGGGTACTTTATTCAACCGGTTGAAACCAGGGTTGGCCCACAGCAAGCTCGTTTCTCTGCTACGCAGATGTTCCCCTGGTTCGGAACACTTGGAGCGAAGGAAGACCTAGCTACGGAAATGGCAAAAGCTAAATATGAAGTTTTTAAAGAAGCTAAATCAAAACTCTTTTTTAATGTAAAAGCGACCTGGTACAATCTTTATTTTACAGAGCGCGCCATAAACATTAGCCGCGATAATATCGATATCCTTAACACTTTTAAGAAACTTGCTATCGTCAATATTGAGTCAGGAAAAGCTTCTGCTGTCGATGAATTGCGTGTAGAAATGGAAATTCTGGATCTGGAGAATCAGTTATTGCTTTTACTGGACAAATTAAAAACACAAAAAATTACATTCAATAATCTTTTGAATGTAGATGAATCCAGTGAAGTAGGTATTCCTGATTTATTAGAAACCACAGCAATTTATATGAACAGGCAAGCCTTATTGGATAGTATCAGAATGAATAACCATCAGGTTCTGCAGCTTGAGTTTCAGGAAGCTTCATATGAATATCAGCAGATAGCAGCCAGGAAGATGGGAAATCCAAATTTCTCGATTGGTATTGACTATGTTATGATTGGGAAATCTTCAAATGAGATGCTTTCGGCAAGTGAATCAGGTAAAGATGCAATAGTACTTCCAATGCTTAGCATTACCATTCCACTCTACCGAAAGAAATATACATCAATGGTTAAGGAAGCAGTTTTTATGCAGGAAGCCGCCCAATATCAAAAAGCAGATAAAATCAATGTATTGGAAAGTATATATGAAAAAGCCAATGCCGATTATCAGGATTCACAACGGAGAATAGAGTTACATACTAAGCAATTGTATTTGGCCCAAAAATCTCTGAGGATTATGGAGTCGGAATATGCTTCAATGGGGACAGACTTCGTGGAAATTTTACGCATGGAAAGGCAGGTATTAATGCATAAGCTGGAATTGGAAAAATCACGAAGCGATTTAAATGCATCGGTAGCATTTATCAACTATCTAATGGGCAAATAATTATAAACATGAATAAAATGAAAATAAAAATAAATTTCGACAGAAAAAATATCAGGAATTACGCCATTGTATTGACAATTGGTTTAATCCTGGGTTGGGTGTTTTTCCATAACTCAGAAACAACTACCGAAGCAGTTCATGACCATTCAGAACAAGCTATAATTTGGACATGTTCTATGCACCCACAAATAAGAATGGATAAACCAGGGAAATGCCCTATCTGTGGCATGGACTTAATACCGCTCGAATCTGGTTTAAGTAATGACGCAGGAGTTGATCCAGGAGCAGTTCAAATGAGTGAGTCGGCCATGAAGTTGGCTGAAATTCAAACCATGCTGGTGAAAAGAGATTACTCCAATAAAAAGGTTTATCTATTAGGCAAGGTAAGTCCTGACGAACGAAATATTGCTGAATTAACCGCTCGTTTTGGAGGGAGAATAGAAAAACTCTATATCAACTTTACCGGACAAAATGTTGTGAAGGGCGAAAAGCTGGCAACTATTTATTCTCCGGAATTGGTAACAGCTCAAAAAGAATTATTGGAAGCGGTAGAATACAAACAATCTAATCCTTCGTTTTACCAGGCAATAAGGAATAAGTTAAAATTATGGGATTTGTCTGAAGCACAGATTGATGGTATTGAAACAAAAGGTGAAATACGAAATTATTTTGATATTTTGTCACCTATGTCAGGGACGGTTACGATGCGGCATGTTGCCTTAGGAGATTATGTTAAGGAGGGTAATGCCTTGTTCCAGGTTATTAACTTAACCAAAGTGTGGGTGTTGTTTGATGCTTATGAGAGTGACCTTCCCTGGCTAAATATCGGAGATATTGTGGAGTTTACAGTTCAATCTTTCCCGGGTAAAACATTTAAAGGTAAGGCCACTTTTATTGACCCATTCCTGAATCCGAAAACAAGAACAGCCAATGTGCGTGTTGAAGTACCTAATCCAAATCTCGAATTAAAACCTGAAATGTTTGCTAATGGAATAATTAAGCCAAAGATTTCAGGTAACCGAAAGGACTTGCTCGTTCCTAAAACCTCAGTTTTATGGACAGGCAAAAGAGCTATTGTTTATGTAAAAGTACCGAACATTGAACAACCTACTTTCTTATATCGTCAAATCACCCTGGGACCAGGATCCGGAGAGTTCTATGTTGTGAAAGACGGCTTATCTGAAGGAGAAGAAATTGCAGTGAATGGAGTATTTAAAATTGATGCGGCTGCGCAATTGGAAGGTAAACAAAGTATGATGAATCCGGAAGGCGGGAAAGTTTCTGCTGGGCAGGGAATGGATATGGGGGACGGAACTAAGGCTTATCATTCCAATCAGAAGGGTGTAGATATGAAGGTTGAAAATATTCAGGGGAGTGCCGGTAAGGATAAAATTTATCGGGAAAATAAGAAGATGGAAATCAATCAGGATTTTAAAGATCAGTTAACAAAAGTTTACCAGGCTTACTTACCCATGAAGAATGCATTCGTTGAATCCAATCCGGATAAAGTAGTTCAAATAGCCGAAAAAGTGAATACTGCTTTAAAGAATGTCAACATGGAACTACTTGAAGGTGAGGTGCACAAGGTTTGGATGAATCAACTCGCGAAGTTGAAAGAAAACCTTGATAAAATGATCCAAAGCCATGAAATAGGCGCACAGCGGGTAGCTTTTGCGGCTTTTAACCTGACTTTTTATCAGTCGGTGAAGGATTTTGGACTTGACAGAGTAACGACTTATTACCAGTATTGTCCCATGGCTATAGGTCAAAAGGGAGCCTACTGGTTTAGCGAAATCAAGGAGATCAAAAATCCTTATTTCGGAGATGCTATGTTGCAGTGCGGAGAAACAAGCGAGACACTTGAATACTAATGCGCAGGTTGTGAAAGATTATAAGCCGGGTCGTTTGATAACGTGAATTAATCAAATAATTTAATAACTGTTTGTTGTAATACTGTTACAATTTGCAGTTGAACTCAAATTAATTTGTTTCTGAAAGCAAGAATTATGAAAACACTAATAACAAAAAATTTTCCTGTAAAAGGCTTACACTGCAATAAATGTGTAAGAATAGTTGAACAGGTTATAAAAAGTAGTCCGGGTGTAACAGAAGTCTCGGTAAAATTGGAAGATTCTGTTGTCAATATTCAATTTGACCTGGAAAAGTTGGATTTGAATAGTCTGAAGAAAGCGGTAAAGGAAAAAGGCTACGAGTTGGTATTGGAAGGAGAGAGGGTAACGAATGAGGATGCTACTGATGAGCAAAATAAACGCAACCATCAGTCAGATAATGCGGAATCCTGGTATTGTCCCATGAAATGTGAAGATGAGAAAACCTACAAGCAACAAGGTCGCTGCCCGAAATGCAACATGCAACTTGTTCCAGTTGATGGAGGCAATAAACATAGCCAGACAGATCATGCGGCACAACATCAAGAACATGATCATGAAACCCATTTAAAGGGAAATGACAATTATTATTGTCCCATGCAATGCGAGGGTGATAAGAGGTATAATAGGTCCGGTGATTGTCCGGTTTGTGGAATGCATCTTAAGAAAGAAGAAAGTGTTGGTTCTTCAAAGCAGGTTTATACCTGTCCCATGCACCCAGAAGTAAAACAAAACAAGCCGGGTAGTTGTCCGAAATGTGGAATGGACTTAGTGCCGGAGAAAGGGAAAGAAACCAGCGAAGAAGAAAAGGCATATAAAAAAATGGCAAAGAAATTCTGGATTGCTTTGATTTTAAGTTTTCCGGTGTTTGTAATTGCCATGTCGGATGTAATTCCTTTTCTGAATCTTGAAAAACTGGCTCCAAAATCTGTTTGGAACTGGATTCAATTTGCGTTGGCAACACCAGTAATATTCTATTCCAGTGGTAGCTTTTTCAAACGTGGATGGAGTTCCATACGTAGGTGGTCACCCAACATGTGGACTTTAATATCATTTGGTGTGGGTTCAGCTTATATATTTAGTGTAGTTGGATTATTGTTGCCCGGTATTTTTCCGGCACAATTCAAAGATGCAACTGGAAATGTTCATTTATATTTTGAGGCAGCAGCAATCATTCTTACTTTGGTTCTTCTTGGCCAGGTTATGGAATTAAGGGCTCACAGCAAAACCAATTCTGCCATCAAAGCCTTGTTAGGTCTTGTACCACCCGTTGCAAGGGTAATCAGAAATGGCGAAGAAACAGAAATTCCTTTGGAAGAAGTAAAAGTCGGAGAACTTTTAAAAGTAAAACCCGGTGAAAAAATCCCGGTTGATGGAATCATTCATAAAGGCGAAGCAGTTATTGACGAGAGTATGATAACTGGAGAACCTATTCCTGTTGAAAAAGTAAAAGATGAAAAAGTGACAGGGGGAACAATAAACGGGAAAACAGCCTTTGAAATGAAAGCCGAGAAAGTAGGAGATGATACCCTGCTGGCACAAATCATCGAAATGGTGAATACAGCCGGTCGCTCCCGTGCCCCTATTCAGAAACTGGCCGATACTGTGGCTAAATATTTTGTGCAAATAGTAATTTCTGTTGCAATAATTACTTTTGCTGTTTGGGCAATCTGGGGACCAGAACCGGCTTACGTTTACGCCTTCGTGAATGCAGTGGCAGTGCTAATTATAGCATGTCCCTGTGCCTTGGGTCTTGCTACTCCTATGTCTATTATGGTTGGTTCCGGCCGGATGGCCAATGCTGGAGTGTTGGTGAAAGATGCCCGTGCCATTGAGGAAATGAACAAAGTGGATACGCTTATTATTGACAAAACCGGCACCATTACAGAAGGAAAGCCAAGTCTTAAGGCATTTAAATCATTTGGAAAACTCAGCGATCAGGAAATCCTGCAACTAGCGGCTTCGGTTGATGCTAATAGCGGACACCCATTGGCCGATGCCATTGTGACTGGGGCAAAAGCCAATAAACTTGAACTCATTCAACTTGATAAATTTGAATCGGTTACAGGAAAAGGAGTGAAAGCCAATTATAAAGGTAAAAAAATTGGTTTGGGAAATCACCGGCTACTGGAAGATTTTGAGGTAAACCTCGATGATAAAAACAGGAAAATTGTTGAAGATTGGCAGTCGGCCGGACAAACAGTTATGTACCTGGTATTAAAAAATAAGGTGGAAGGCATTGTTAGTGTAGCCGATAAAATCAAGGAAACATCAGCGAAGGCCATCAAAGAATTGCAGAAAATGGGAGTTAAAGTACATATGCTTACCGGCGACAATAAGTTAACGAGCAAAGCCGTTGCCGATGAGTTAGGACTAGATGGCTTTCAACCGGAATGCTTGCCCGAAGATAAATACAATAAAGTAAAAGAATTACAAGAACATGGCCATGTAGTGGCAATGGCAGGCGATGGCATTAACGATGCCCCGGCACTTGAACAAGCCAATGTAGGAATCGCCATGGGAACCGGAACGGATATAGCTATGCAGAGTGCTGAGATAACACTGGTTAAGGGAGATTTGAATGGAATAGTTCGTGCAAGGGAATTAAGTCATAAAGTAATGCGAAACATAAAACAGAATTTGTTTTTTGCTTTTATCTATAATTCAATTGGTGTTCCCATCGCAGCGGGTATTTTATTTCCGATTTTCGGAATTCTATTAAGTCCGATGATTGCAGCAGCAGCCATGAGCTTTAGTTCTGTCTCGGTAATTTCTAATGCTTTGAGATTACGAAAACAATAAGATATAAAATAGATAACAATGAATTGACACAGTATTGACTTAAATTTTAATGTTATGAAAATAAAAACAGTTTATTTTACAGTAATTATTGGGCTTATCAGCGTACACTCAATTTTTGGACAGACAACTAAAACTGAAGAATTCAAAGTATCCGGTAATTGTGGTTTGTGTGAAAGCCGGATTGAAAAGGCAGTAAATTCGGTTGAAGGTGTGAACTCAGCTGATTGGGATAAAGAAACCAAGATCCTTAATGTTTCTTTTGACACTACAAAAACTGATGTAGATAAAATACAAATAGCCATTGCCAAAGTCGGGCATGATACAGAAATGCATAAAGCAGATAATAAAGTGTACAATTCATTGCCTGAATGTTGTCAGTATACAAGAGAATAAATTGTACAATATTGGATCTTTACAGCTACTTATTAATATCTCACCAATTTAGGATTTAATATTTGGAAGAAATATTTTCCAAATGAGTAGTATTTATTCATCCCAAAAACAATTCAATTATCAGACATTGTAAAAAAGTGCGAGTAAAGATGTAAATTTAATAACAACTTTTTTGGGTAGATCTTGTTCTATTAAGGAAATTCCATTAATAAATTAAATGAAAAGTATACTGATAGTAGATGATGATGCAGATCTGCGTGATTCTTTATCTGCAATGCTTTCGCAAGAATATAAGGTTTTTAAGGCAGGAGGTAAAGATGAAGCAATGCAGAAGATAAACCAAATTGATAAACCAGATATCATCTTGCTTGATGTTAAAATGCAGAGCAAACAGGAAGGATTTGAGCTTGTTGAGGAATTATCCAAACTTGAGCAAATCATTCCCATTATTCTGGTTACAAGTACAGAAGCAATGACGGTATCAGTTGCTGTTGCTGATATTGCAAGGAAAACAAGAGAGAAATATGCCGTTCAGGATTTAAGTGCATTGGTTATGAGATCGATTGAGGGAGAAGTAATTGTTGATTACCAATCTGAAAAAAGTGGTGAATGCATCAGTATTCAGGTTGCAGGATATCACGCAAAACCTGTCAAGATTGAAAAATTGAAAACCGAAATCAATCATATTCTGGGGAGAGAATAGTGAAGAATAGGAAACTTTTCCTAATGAATATAAATGTTATGAAAAATAACAGGTACAACTGGCTTATCAATTTAAGATGGTTCGCAGCTACAGGTATTATTCTGGCCACATTTATATCGACTAACTTTTTTCATATTTCTCTGAAAGAAAAACAGCTTTACATTGTTGCTTTTCTTTTGCTGTTGTCCAATTTCATCTATTTTATATTTGACAGGAAAGCAAGAAGCAGAATAGGAAACAGTAATCATTCTGCCAATCAAAGATTAATTGTTGCCCAGATTTTGGGAGATCTTATTTTACTTACCATATTACTACATTATTCGGGAGGAGTAGAGAATCCTTTCATCATCTATTATGTTTTTCACCTGATGCTGGCAAGTATATTACTTTCAAGAATTATGAGCTATTTCGTGGCCTCATTCACAATGTTGCTTGTCGGGTTGATGGCGATTGGAGAATTTATGGGATGGTTTCCGCACTATTCTTTAACGGGCTTTCTGACAAATGGGTATTACAACAATCAAAAGTATTTATTGGGGACAGGATTTGTGTTTGTTACTACTTCTTATGTTGTAGTGTACATAACAAGTAAGGTTTCATCTCAATTGAGAGAAAAAGAGCAGGCATATCGTCAGGCAAATATTGAGCTTCTTGAGAAAGATAAAATTAAAGATGAATATGTTTTCAGAATTACACATGATATAAAAGGACACCTGGCTGCCATACAAGGTTGTCTGGAAGCTGTGACAATGAAAATCAGCCCGAAAGAAAAGGAAGAGTTTATTAACAGGGCTTTCAAACGCACCGGTAAATTATTGATTTTCATTGAAGAACTCTTAAAAATAACTCAACACCGTCTTTCGAATGATCTTGTCAGGGAATCATTTTCTTTAAAATCAATAATAGATGAACGCGTTCATGATTTCAAAGACCAGATTGAAGAGAAAAATCTTAGCATTCATTTCGATCTGGAGATTGATACCCTTTTTGCCGACAAGCTCTCAATTTCTGAAGTAGTGGAAAACCTGTTTTCAAATAGTATTAAATACACTCAGGAAGGCGGGGAAATACAAATTCATACTTTAACTCCAAAGTCAATGTGGTTTAGATTAGAGCTTACTGACAACGGAATTGGCATTCCACAAGACGATATTCCTAATATTTTCAATGAATTTTTTAGGGCTGGTAATATCAAAAAGGCCGACAGGGAAGATAGAAGCAGTGGACTAGGTTTGGCAATTGTACGTGAAATTGTCAAAAACCATTCAGGAAAAATACAGGTTGAAAGTGAGTTAAACAAGGGAACAAAATTTATCATTGATTTGCCTCAGCTTGAACAAGAGGATTAAAAATTCAGGCTACACACATTAAGTCTTTACCCTCTTCATACCACAGGTCTACCAGGAATTCTTTTATTTGTCCACGTGCATCACGGTTTGCAACGTAATTCAAAGTAAAATGCTTTCCTGCCGGGGGTGTTTGCTTGTATTCAATCACATTTTTGGTTGGATTGGCTCTTAAATCAATATAAAATTTTGGATTTATTCCAAACTCATGCAGAAGACTAAATCCTTGCCTTGATTTTCAGCTGGCTCCCCACACTGCAAGCTTGGGAAGGTAAGGATTGTTTTCTTTCAACCAATCATAGAGATATTATAACCAAAGTGATTTTTTGTTCTAAGATTCTTTTTATAATAATACTTAAAATCATGTTTCAATAAATGGTTTGTCTTAGCTGTTGTATGGATTCCACAGATGTCAATTGGGATATTCAATATCTTGAGGGAAACCAGAAAATGTCATTCGGAAGCTGAACTCTGCCAATGGGTAAGTGTGTATTTTCTATTTGGGCGAAAGAATGTATGTTAGTTTCAGGTTAACAATATACCTGGTGGTAAGGCTCCATTTAAAAATTTTAGGTTTATAAATATCTAATCAAGATTTTAACAATCAAACCTTCTCTGCCAGGTATTTTTTTTCACAATGATCCTAGTATTAACATTAAACACACCTTAATCTATGAAAAGAAGATTTATTCTACTATTGATGTTTATTTACGTCAGTGTTGGTCTTTCATTTGGCCAGCAGACAATAAACGGAATCGTTACCTCAGCAGAAGACAATCAACCTTTGCCAGGGGTTAACGTAGTTATTAAAGGCACCTCAATCGGTATAATTACCGATGTTAATGGGGCATACTCTATCGAATTACCTGAAAGTGCTGAAGCACTTGTGTTTAGCTTTATCGGAATGAAAACACAGGAGGTAATGATAAATGGTCAGACTGAGGTAAGTATTCAACTTGAGCTTGAAGTTACTGGTCTTGATGAAGTTGTTGTGATTGGTTATGGTACAAAGATGAAAACTGAGCTTACAGGAGCTATCAGCAGTATCTCTAGTAACGACATGCAAAAAGTTCCTAACGCAACATTTGAATCTGCGCTTCAGGGAAAGACCTCCGGAGTTCTTATGACCAGTACTACAGGAAAACTTGGTGAAGCTTTTAACATTAGGGTTCGTGGAACAAACTCTATTTCCGCTACCAATCAACCTCTCTATGTTATGGATGGAATGATTATAGCATCTGAAGATTTTGGGATTGAGACAAATCAACCCATGAATCCACTGATGACGCTTGATCCGAATGATATTCAGGATATTCAAATCTTAAAAGATGCATCCGCATCTGCAATATATGGATCACGGGCTTCCAATGGAGTAGTTTTAATTACTACCAAGTCTGGTAAAAAGGGTCAAAAATCGAATGTAAATTTTGGCTATAATTTTTCCATGCGTCAGCCTACCAACAAAATAGAAATGCTAAATGCAGCCGAATATATTGAGCTATTCAGTGAGGCTGCTGAGAATGCTGAATTTTGGGATGATGACTCGTATGAGCCTGGAGATGGTGAGCAATTCATCAGAGATTATTTCTTTTATGAGAGAGACACGGCAGATACCGATTGGCAGGATTATGCATTTAAGGATAAAGCATACTCACATGAGGTATTTCTGAACATGACCGGGGGAAATGAAAAGAGCAATTATTTTGCCGGGGTATCTTATTCAGATCAGGAAGGGATACTGGTTAAAAACAATTTAAAACGTGCTAACGGGCGACTAAATTTTGATCATACAGTTAGTAAATATTTTGATGTTTCTGCCCGGATAAATTATGCACAAACCACTCTTGATCGTGTGGCAGATGATAATGCTTTTGCTACGCCTATTCAGTTAGTTGCCCAGGCTCCAATAACTCCTGCATATCTTGAAGATGGGGAACCAAATCCCCAGGGAATATACTTCAATGGCATGTTGGCTGAGAAGTATAATAAAAGCCAGGTAAATACTAGCAGAACAATCAGCAGTTTCAAGGCGAATGTTCATTTTATTCCTGATGTTCTCTTTTTTACATCTATGGTTGGAGTTGATAATTTTAATCAGAGGGAAGAAGAGCGCCAGAGCCCAAAAACCGATGACGGTCAACCGGCTGGTAATGGAACTTACCGGTCACTGCAGAACACAAGTATGATGGCAGATAATTATTTGAGTTTTAAAAAATCAATCTCAGCTAATCAAGTGATTGATGCTGTTTTAGGTATTTCATATCAGGAAGACAGGTATAATGAGGGAGGGATTCAAGCCAAGACTTTTCCGAATGATGCCTTTGAGGATTTAGACGGGGCATCTGAGAATTCTTACTTCAGCTCTTTAAATACCAAAACTACTTTCTTGTCCTATTTTGCAAGGGCTAACTACAAACTTTTAGACCGATATTTAATTTCAGCCAGCTATCGTCGTGATGGTTCAAGCAGGTTTGGAAAAGATTCGCGTTTTGGAGATTTCTATTCTTTAAGCGCAGGATGGATTGTTACCAATGAGAGCTTTATGGAAGGCGCCCACTGGTTATCCTTCCTTAAACCAAGAGTTTCATATGGAGAAACAGGAAATGCAGGCATACCTGATTATGGATACATGAATTTAGTAGATGCCTGGCATTATACCAATGCAACCGGATTTTATGCATCACAAATTGGAAGGTCTGATTTGCGATGGGAAAAAACAGCTCAACTTGATATAGGACTTGACTTTGGACTATTCCGTAATCGTATTTCAGGGGAAATAGATTACTATAGTAAAAACACTAGCGATATGCTGTTAAACCGCTCGGTGCCAATGACAAGCGGATATATTGATATTTTGGAGAATGTCGGAACAATGGAAAACTCAGGAATAGAGTTTGTATTAAATGCTACTCCGATATCAGGAA
>CAYWBC010000037.1:0-38171 GCA_964456285.1 uncultured Bacteroidales bacterium | reverse complement strand
TAATATCGAAGGTTACCCATCTAAAGAGTTTTTGAGTATGGTAACTAAAGTATTGCCGGAACAAGTAACTCTTGTGCCCGATGCACACGATGCCATTACCTCCAATCAGGGGTGGATAATAAAAAAAAACAGTGACTTTCTAAAAGATACAATCGCTGAACTTCAATCAAAAAATATTCGAACCTCCATTTTTGTTGAAACAGACTTAAATAACCTTGAAGCGGTTAAAGAAACCGGTACTGACAGAATTGAATTCTATACTGAACCTTTTGCAACACAATTTCCCTTTGATAAAGAAGCTGCCGTTAAGCCATTTGCTTTAGCTGCCAATAAAGCAAAGGAACTAAACATTGGAATAAATGCAGGTCATGATTTAAATCTTAAAAATTTAAGGTTCTTTGCAGATAATATGCCTGGCTTATTGGAAGTATCAATTGGCCATGCTCTGATTGCAGATGCATTGTACTTTGGCCTTGAAAAAACAATTCATTTGTACTTAGAACAGATTCAATAAATGCAACTTCAATACAAAAAGTTCGGCAATGGATGCCCTTTAATTGTTCTTCATGGATTGTACGGTTCATCTGACAACTGGTATTCTTTTGGTCGCAAGTTGAGTGAGTATTTTACAGTTTACCTGGTAGACCAAAGAAATCATGGGCTTTCTCCTCACCATCCCGATTTTAATTACGAAGTAATGACTGAAGATATTGAGGAACTTTTTGACACTGAAAATATTGAATATGCCTGCCTGATGGGACATTCTATGGGTGGAAAAGTTGCGATGAACTTTACCTTAAGAAATCCGTCGAGAGTAAGAAAACTTGTTGTAATTGACATTGCTCTCAGGTCGTATGCAATAGAAGGGGATTTTGCACCCCAGGCTTTCATTCATCAGAAAATAGTTGATTCCTTGAATCGTCTGGATATTGTAAATTCAAAAACGAGATCTTCAATAGAAAAAGAATTGTCGATAGATATCCCACAAAAACCAGTAAGACAATTTTTACTAAAAAATTTAAAACGAAACCAAAGTGGTGAATTCTATTGGGGACTAAATATTAAGGCACTGAAGAATAACCTGTTCCGAATACTTGAAGGAATTGATACTGAAGGTAAAATATTTGACAAAAAAGTATTGGTAATAAGCGGTGTGCATTCAGGCTATATAAACGATGAAGATAAAACTCGTTATAAACAGGTATTTCCAAATGTGAAAATTGTAGAAATGGATTCAGGACATTGGTTGCATGCAGAGGAACCAGAAAAACTTCTAGACCTTCTTGTTAATTTTCTTCCTGCAAATGAATTTTAATTATTTGCTATCTCCACCTGTTCTTTACTGAGTAAATTCATTCCTTTGTATCTTAATACAAGCTGGGCCACAGCAAGTACATCGTTCTGACAATACACAACAATTCGATCAATATTTTTATCCTGCCAATAAACCTTAGCAACCTGGCTTCCGTCAATATCATCTTTAGGACTTGGTATATCAAAGATTGCAGCCAATAACTCAAGGGATGTATAATGCTTATAATCTCCAAATTTCCACAATTCCATTGTATCCAGATGCTTCACCTCCCAAGGTTTTTTACCTGCATGATCAAGTAAATCAGGAAGTTTTATGCCATGAATCAGCATTCTCCTTGCCAGAAATGGATAATCAAATTCTTTTCCATTGTGTGCACAGAGAAAAACTTCCTTCTCCGAGGAATAAATCTCAAGCATATCTGCGAAATCATTCAATATAGCCTTTTCATCATCGCCATAATAAGATTTGAGTTTAATCTTTATTTCATGCTTTTCCTTGAAAATTATTCCTGCCGAAATACATATTATCTTCCCAAATTCAGCATAAATTCCTGCCCTGGAATACACATCAGCCGCCAACTGATCTTCTGTTCTGAAATAGGATGACTTTTTATCCCATAAAGCCTTTATTTTTTCAGGCTCATCTTCAAAGCTTGGATGTTGAGGAACGGTTTCAATATCGAGAAAAAGAATATTGTAAATATCTATTTCACCTAACATAGCAGAATCTGTTTAAATTAATATTAATTGCTTTTGTCTATTTTTACTAAAAATAATAAATCATGATCAAGCATGTTGTAATGTTAAAACTCCTTGATAAGGATGAAAAGAAGAAGTTGAACATCCAAACGCTCAAAGATAAACTGGACAATCTTAAAAACAAAATTCCTGAGATTAAATACCTTGAAACCGGGATTAACATCAGTCCCAGATCATCTGCTTTTGACCTTGTCTTAATCTCTGAATTTAATAATCAGGAAGATCTTGATAAATATATAATTCACCCTGCACACCAGGAAGTTTTGACTATCCTTGCAGAAATAAAAGATGATATTGTTGTTGTAGATTATGAATTTTAAAAATTCGCATTGCATGAACATTCTGTACCCTTTAAAATTTAATCCCATTATACTCGATAAAATGTGGGGTGGTAATAAATTAAAAAATGTACTTAAAAAGCCAACAGAATCTGAGATCGCCGGTGAAAGTTGGGAAATATCAGGTGTGCCTGGAAATATTTCTAAAGTTAGTAACGGTTTTTTAGCTGACAATAACCTACAGGAATTGATTGAAGTTTATATGGGTGATTTGGTTGGTGATAGAATTTACGATGAATTTGGAGTTGAATTTCCATTGCTGATCAAATTCATCGATGCAAATGATGCACTTTCTATCCAGGTTCATCCCGATGATAAGCTTGCGAAAGAACGACACAATTCAAAAGGAAAGACTGAAATGTGGTATATCATGAAGGCGGATGAGAATGCAGAACTTATAGTTGGTTTTAACAGAGAGGTGAACAAGGAAGCCTACCTGAAACACCTAAAAGAGAAGAGACTCATGGCCATATTAAACACAGAGCCAGTGAAAGAAGGAGATGTTTTCTACCTTCCGGCTGGAAGAGTACATGCTATAGGCTCAGGTATTCTTCTTGCTGAAATTCAGCAAACCTCAGATATAACTTACCGAATTTATGATTTCGACCGTAAAGATACAGATGGCAATTACCGCGAATTGCATACAGATCTGGCAGTTGATGCCATTGACTACACCTATTATAAGAGTTATAGAACTGAAAAGGGGAAACTTGAAAATTCCCCTGATACACTTGTCGAATGCAAATATTTCACAACTAACGAGCTCAATTTAAGCTCCAGGCTTGAAAAAGACATCAGTCATTTGGATAGTTTTGTAATTTATATCTGCTTAGCTGGATCCTGTGAAATCGTTCAGCCCAACCAGGAAAAAACATCTATAGGGGCCGGGGAAACAGTATTGGTACCGGCATCACTTAACCTATATTCAATAGTGCCCGAAAATAAAGTAAAACTCCTTGAGGTATATATTACTTTAAAAACAGATGACAAGGATTAATGAATACTGTTACTTTTATAAAAAGCAGCCCGGATATTAAAAGTTGTCCGAAGGATAACATGCCCGAATATGCTTTTGTGGGGAGGTCGAATGTTGGAAAATCTTCATTGATCAATTACATTTCAGGATTTAAAAAGTTGGCCAAAACCTCATCGCAACCAGGAAAAACGCGTCTGATTAATCATTTCCTTGTAGATGAGGCATGGTATCTGGTAGATTTGCCCGGATATGGCTACGCTAAAATTTCAAAATCGGAGAGACAAAAATTCCGTCTTGTTATTGAGCAGTACCTCCTTATGCGTAAATCACTGGTATGTCTCTTCGTTCTTATTGATTCCCGACATGAACCCCAGGCAATAGATCTGCAATTTCTTCGCTGGCTTGGAGAAAACCAAATTCCCTTTACAATATGTTTTACAAAAACAGATAAACTAAGTAAAGATCAACTCCATAACTCCTTAAAGAATTATAAAAATAAACTCCTTGAGGAATGGGAATCCTTACCTCAATTTTTTTTATCATCGGTTTTTAATAAAACCGGAAAAGATGAAATACTCACCTTCATATACAAAACCATTGCGGAGACGAGCTAAAAAAGAGCAAGAATTGCAAATTGTTAAAAACCGGTTCATCATTTTCATCTGAAAGATTTCAATTATTGAATTGATATTTTTTACTTTTGCTGGTCTGAAACACCTATTAACCTGATTTCTCTATTGTTAATTACAGATAATGAAAATTAAAGCTCCGATTAAATTTTTTTCTGGTCGTACATCATACTACCTGGCAGAGAAAATTGCCAAAAGTTATGGAACTGAATTAGGAGAAACCTCTGTTCTTGAATTTAGTGATGGGGAATTTCAACCCGCGTACCTTGAATCGGTCCGTGGATGCATAGTTTTTATAATTCAATCTACATTTCCTCCTCAGGATAATTTAATGGAATTGCTTTTGATGATAGATGCAGCAAAAAGAGCATCGGCCTATAAAGTAGTTGCAGTATTGCCATATCTTGGCCTTGCCCGGCAGGATAGAAAAGATCGTCCCAGGTGTTCAATTGGCGCTAAGCTAGTAGCCGATCTGCTAGTAAAAACAGGTGTGGACAGGGTTATGACTATGGACTTGCATGCTGATCAAATTCAGGGATTTTTTGATATTCCTGTAGATCATTTGTATGCATCCTCTTTATTCGTTCCTTATTTAAAAACTCTTGATCTGCCAAATATTGTAATAGCAGCCCCTGACATTGGAGGTTCAAAAAGAGCAAATGCTTATTCCCGATTCCTGAATTCTGAAATGGTTATTTGTTACAAACTACGAAAAAAAGCAAATGTCATCTCCGAAATGAAAGTCATTGGGGAGGTAAAGGATAAGGATATAATTATAGTGGATGATTTAATTGATACAGCCGGTACTATATGCCTAGCTGCCGATATGATGATGGACCAGGGAGCAAAAAGTATTCGTGTTGTTGCCTCTCATCCCGTACTTTCCGGTCCGGCCTATGACAGAATTAATCAATCGTCCATTACTGAAGTTGTTGTAACAGACACTATTCCTCTCAAAGGACATAGTGATAAAATCAGAGTTATTTCGGTAGCCGACCTTTTTGCTGATGTGATTAATAAAGTATACAAATACAAATCCATTAGCTCGAATTTTATATTTTAATTACTATATTTGCACTCCTTTTTCACATAGACTATTGTTTGAAACAATGGTGTGATGGGGAACACAGCTTCCAAGTAGCACATTTATAATTGTTTTAAAAGGAAAAAATGAAATCAATCGAAATTAAAGCTGAGCTTAGAAAAGAAATCGGCAAAAAACACTCAAAAGCATTACGTAAACAAGGTCTGGTACCATGTGTAATGTATGGTGGAGAAGAAATAATGCACTTTTCTGCTCCTGAAAATGAATTTAGACACATTATCTATACGCATGACGTATTCCTGGTTAAACTGAATATTGAAGGTAAAATTTATTTAGCAATCCTTCAGGATACTCAGTTTCATCCAGTAACAGACAAGCCCTTGCACCTCGATTTTATTCGTGTATATGAGGATAAACCCACAGCTGTTTCACTTCCTGTTGTCTTGACCGGAAGTTCAATTGGAATTCGGGAAGGTGGAAAATTACGACAACGAAGACGCTATCTAAAAGTTAAGGGATTAGTAAATGATTTGCCTGAAAATCTTGCTGTAGATATCAGTAATCTAGCTATCGGTGATTTTGTGAAAGTTGAAGATCTGGAATATGATAATATTGATCTGCTGGATCCACTCAGAGCAATGATTGTTGGAGTAACTACTTCACGAATTGCGAAGGGTATGGAAGAAGCAATGGTTGAGGTTGAAGAAGGTGCTGAAGGCGAAGAAGGTGCTGAAGGCGAAGAAGGTGCTGAAGCTGCTGATGGTGCTGCTGAAGGTGCAGAAAAGACTTCTGAAGAAGGAGGTAATGCACCTGCAGAAGAAAAATCTGAAGGTTAATCAACTACTGATACACTTTGAAATATCTTATTGCTGGTTTAGGTAATATTGGTCCTGATTACCAAAATACCCGCCACAACATAGGATTTATGGTATTGGATGCTTTGGCTGAAGCATCCAATACTTCTTTTCAGGATAAGCGTTATGGAATGGTTAGCGAATTTCGCTTTAAAGGGCGAAGTTTCATTTTGCTTAAGCCTTCCACTTTTATGAATCGTAGTGGTCTTGCCATAAATTACTGGTTGAAAAAAACCAAATTAACTCCTGAAAATCTTCTTGTTGTTCTTGATGATATTGCATTACAATTTGGCACTTTACGTATCAGACCAAAAGGAGGGGATGGCGGACACAATGGACTTGCAAATATCAATGCCGTGTTAGGCACCAGCAACTACGCAAGATTGCGTTTTGGAATCGGAAATGACTTTTATGCTGGCCAGCAAGTAAATTACGTTCTGAGTGAATGGACTCCTGAAGAAACTATTGAGTTAAATGAAAAGTTCAAAACCTGTGCTGATATTATAAAAAGTTTCGGTACCATTGGATTGGAACTTACTATGACAAGCTTCAATAATAAATAACCTCAGTTCGATGTAGTATTTTATTTAGTCCTTGAAAATCTGTCAGTAAGTCCGCTCCGATATTCCAATTTTCCATCATTCCATTCTCCTCAATTTCAGAAAAGCACTCATTATTAAAAACATACTACTTTTCTTATATCGATCTCTAGTTAAATAAGAATTTCTCTTCCCAAACAGTTTCAAGCCACATTTGTTAACCGGATGTTAAGGCAACTGGAATCATTCTATAAATCATTACTTTTGAAGCTATTATGAAGTACTTGTTCCTGAAATCTGTTATTGTACTTGTTGCAGTTTCTTTACTGGGGCTGATTTCAACTCAGATACTCTGGTTAAATAATTCAGTAATTATTTCTGAAAAACTATACGATGATCGTGCCGATCGCATGCTTCATGATGTGTTGAATGAATTGCAGGAATATGTTGACACTTCAGCTTTCATTCAAAATACACCGCAGGAAGAATTGAAACTTTTCGATGTTATAGATACCTTTCTATTGGATAACTTAATAGAAAAACATATACGATATCACAGATTGGATTCCACATACATTTACGCCCTGGTTCGAACAAAAGACGACCACATCGTTTATTCTTTTAAAAACTTCTCTATTGATAACGAACAGGAAGCATACAAAACATGCCTGTCATGTATCTGGAAGAAAGAATACGTTCATCTTTCTGTATTTTTCCCTGATAAAAGAAGAAATATCTATATGGAAATGTTTGGTTGGATATTTCTTTCTATGATCTTTTTACTGGTCATAATAACAGCCTTCGTATTCATCATTTACAGCATTTTCAAACAGAAAAAGATCTCTGAAATAAAAAATGATTTCATCAATAATATGACTCATGAGTTTAAAACTCCACTCTCGACTATTTCGCTCTCTTCAGAAATACTTATGAATAATAAGCATCAAGCTTCAGAAAAGAAGATAAAAAAATACTCAAAAATTATTTATGATGAAAACCAACGCCTGCAAGCTCAGGTGGAGCTTATTCTACAGACAGCTGTCATTGACAGAGGACAAATTAGGCTTAAAAAAGAAAAGATTAATATTCACGACCTGATTAAAAGTACTGTGGATGGTTTCTCATTTGAAGCCTGTGAAAATAAAATGGAATTTAGTTATTCACTAAAAGCAAAGTATCATGAGATTAAAGTTGATCCAATTCATATTCGGAATGTAATCAACAATATTATTGATAATGCCATAAAATATTCTTCTGGTTCATGCAAAATTAAAATCATGACATCTGATAAAGATCAGGGCTTACTCCTTGCAATTGCAGATCAGGGAATTGGAATGAGTCGGGAATCACAAAAGAAAGTATTTGATAAATTCTTTCGTGTATCAACAGGAAATATTCATAATGTCAAAGGATTTGGTCTCGGATTGTATTATGTTAAAACTATTGTTGAAGCTCATAACGGAAAGGTAAGTCTTGAAAGTTCGCTGAACAATGGCAGTACTTTCTATGTTTTCCTACCAAAGTCTTCTCGTTTGAGTTAGAATAATATTAAACACTCATATTTGTATCATGGAAAACAAAAAATTATTGCTTGTAGAAGATGATCTGAATCTGGGTATTGTTCTGAAGGATTTCCTTGAAATGGAAGGATATTCTGTCATCCATTGTGAAGATGGGAAAACCGGATTGAAGGCAATTAATGAGGAAAAATTTCAACTTGCAGTTCTTGATATTATGATACCTTATATCGATGGATTTACCCTTGCAGATTATATAAGAAAAAAGAATAGCAAAATACCTTTGATATTTCTAACCGCCAAGTCACTAAAAGAAGATAAAATCAAAGGTTTTAAAAGAGGTGCAGATGATTATATCACCAAACCTTTCAGTACAGAAGAACTGGTTCTAAGAATCAATGCTGTTCTCAGAAGAACTAATAATGAAGATATTATTGATGAATCAGAAATATACCAACTTGGCAGTTATGAGTTTAATTATTCCGAACAGTTACTTAAACGTTCCTCTAAGGAAAGGACCCTAACAAAAAAAGAGGCTGATGTATTAAAAATACTTTGTCAATATAAGAATAGGCTTTTAAAACGAGAAATAGCCCTGACAGAAATATGGGGCGAAAATGATTATTTTATGGGCCGTAGTATGGATGTTTACATTTCCAAATTAAGAAAAATGCTTAAGGAGGATAAAAGGATATCAATAGTAAATATCCATAATATGGGATTTAAGCTTGCTATTGAAGAATAATGAAAAAGATTTAGGAGAGTTTAACAGATTTGGCAGCAATAGATTTCTCTTCGGCAATCTCCTTAACAGAGATTCCTGATTTAAGATATCGTTCAATTTTCCTTAATAAATCATCGATACGAATAGGTTTTGAAATATAATCATCGCAACCGGCCTTCAGACAAGTCTCCTCATCAGTAGACATAGCATAGGCAGTCTGGGCAATAATTGGTAATTTTCTATTTTTGTTTTTAATTTTTCCGGTTGCTACAAATCCATTCATATCGGGCATCTTCATGTCCATTAATACAAGATCAATTTTCTTATTCTCAGTACAAATAATAACTGCTTCCTCTCCGGTTTTTGCTCTCAATACTTTGGCTTTTGTCGGGCCAAGAATGGTTTCAAGCAAATTATAATTAGCATCTTCATCTTCGGCAACAAGAATGATTTTCCCCTCCCAGCAATAGTCTTCATTATAATTAATTTGAGGAGGTCTTTCAATGTGAATTCCAGGTTTATAGGGTATTCTCAAGTAAAAGCTTGAACCCTCGTCAATTTTGGATTCAACCCATATTTTCCCGCCAAGTTTTTCTGTCAATCCTTTCGATATAGATAATCCAAGACCTGTTCCTCCATACATCTTACTAAACGAGGTACTCGCCTGTCGGAAACGATCAAAAATTATTTTTTGCTCATCTTCTGTCATACCAATACCAGTGTCTCTCACATAAAAAATAAGATCCCTGCGTCGATCAAGTGTATATCCAAACTCAATCTTTCCCTTATCGGTAAACTTAATTGCATTCGATAAAAGATTCGTGAGTATCTGATCAAGTCGAACCTTATCAGAAAAAACGGCCGATTCATTATCCCTCAGACCTGTATTTAAGGTGAGTTCAATCGGTTTCTTCAGAACTTCAATCTGATTTATAAAAATTAATTGCAAATCAATTAAGGCCTTATTTAAGAGAAAGTTTTTATTGAAAATAGATATCTGCCCAGCTTCAATCTTTGATATGTCTATAATATCAGTTATTATGTGCAACAATTGCCTGCAGTTTGTATTGATCAGATCAATGTATTCTCTTCGCTTATCGCTGCTCAGAACCCTGTTGCGGATAAGTGTGGCGAAGCCAAGAATTGCATTCATGGGTGTTCTGATCTCATGACTCATATTGGCCAGAAATGCCGACTTCAGTTTATCACTCTCTTCTGCTTTCTCTTTTGCCTTTTTTAATTCGTCATTGATTAATTTCAATTTGACATTCTGAACGGCCAATTTTTCACTGTAATTTCTGATTTCATCTTCATTCTTCTTCCTCTTTGAAATCTCAAGAGCAATTCCTGTAACACCTATCACTTCTCCTGAAGAGTCAAATATCGGAGCTTTAAAAGTTTCATACCACAAAGCCTCATTATGTTCTTCGAGAAATAGTTGCTGACGCGTTAATATTATTCTAAGATCCTCTTCACGGTATTTTTGGGCTGATTTATCCGGATAGAGATCATAATCTGTTCTTCCTATTATTTGCTCTACTGACTTCTTTACCGAGTTTGCAAAAGATTCGTTTACAGATAAGTATTTGCCATCACAATCTTTCAGCCAGGCAAGGTGAGGAAGGTTGTTTAAAATAGCCTTTTTCTGCACCTCGCTATTGATTAATGCCTCTTCTGTCAGTTTTCGGTTAGTTATATCCGTTACAATGCCTTCAATGGCCACAGCTTCACCTGAATCATTTTTAATAACAAGATTTTTCTGCTGTATCCATCGTATTTCACCATCCTTTCTTATAATCTTCATCTCATAATACTCGGGGGCATTCCCTTTTATAAGTCCTCTCCAACGCTCGATAAAATAACTGAAAAAATCAGGATGTACAATTTTTCTGATTACTAAGGGATAATTGTAGAATTCTTCGGGTTCATAGCCAAACAGATCTTTGGCTTGCGGGCTCATATACTCATACCTGAAATCGGGAAGGATTAACCTGTAAACAACATCATTTACATTTTCTGTAATCCGGTAATACCTGTCTTTGTAATAATTCTCTTCAGGAAGGAAAGACTTCCTGAGAAGATTTATTTCATCCTTCAATTCACGGATTTTCTCCCTGTATTTATTGTTCTGTGAAAGAAGCTGATCATATGTAGATTTCGAGCCTGCCAATTAAAAACGATTTATCCTAGGTGGGCACAATTTATTAATTTTACACAAGAATTAAAAGGATTAAGATTTCAAACTCAAAAGATGCAATTGAGGCAAAACAATTATTCTATATTTATATACCAAATAATCTGATAGTTACATGCAATTTTATCATTTGAATTGATGTAATCGATTTATGCCTCTTATATGGGCCAGAATACATTAATGGCCGTATTTGCTTATCTCATCATCTCAAACCATCCATTTACAAATTGTTACAAACCATTCCGGGCCAAAATAAGTAAAATATGAAAAAAGATACTTCTTATGAACAACCTGGGCTATTCGATACTGATAATTCTGTTTGCAAGCATCTCAAACTTATATGCAAAAGATTCAAATCCAGAATCTGATCTTTCACTAAATAAACTGATAACTTTTGCCAGCTATATCGAAGCAAGTATTGAAAATGAAAATCCTTCATATTTTAACAATAGTTTTGACATTGATGTTTTCATTGACAATATTGTATATGATAAACAATATGAATTATCTGAAGCTTTCAAACAAGGATTTGTTGATGAATTAAAGAACGGTTTAGACTTTGGAACAAGTATAGTAAATGAGGTCAGTAAAGGGGGAAGCTACGAATATCTAAATGCATATTTCAATGAAGATAAAGGTGAAGTTTTGTTCAGATTGTTAACACCTCAAGCCATTAATTATCATAAAATTGAAATACAGTTTATTGATAATGAACCGCGAATAACTGATATTTATGTATTCCAAGCTGGAGAAAAACTTAGTGAATCAATTGGCCGTTTGTACAGCTCATTCAGTTCGTATATGGATAAGCCCGAAAATTCTGCTACAGGAGAATGGAATTCATACCTTGAACTGGATAAAATAAATAACCTGGTTTCAGAAGGAAAATACAAAAAAGCTCATAAGTCACTTTCGAATTTACCTGAAGAAATGAGAAGCGAAAGGATATTTCAAATCATTGACGTACAAATTGCTTCTCAACTTGATAAGAAAACATTTGATGCAGCATTTAATAACTACATAGCCCATTTTCCTGAAAGTCCCGGCAAATACCTTATTCCCCTGGATGGATTAATGCTTCACAATGAGTATATTCAAGCATTAGACTGCATAGACAACCTGGATAATAATATAAAAACTGATCCTCTTCTCGATCTTCTCCGAGCCAATATATATTATCTTTTAAATGATTATGAAAGTGCAATTGTAAGGCTTTCATCTCTTATTGACAGAAAACCGGAATTTGAAAACGGATATTTCAGTTTATTGAGCATATACATGGAACAGAAGAAATATTCAGAGGCAACTTACCTGCTCGACAATATTATTAATACATTTCATTATTACAAGGAAGATTTCCAAGCTTTATTGACAGAATATCCTGACTTTCTAAATTCAATAGAATATAAAAACTGGATAGGTTTAGCTCAGGCTAATTAATCATTCTTCTCTTTATACCAATCAGCATACATTTTATATCTCTCAGCTATTCTTTCTATCATGCCTTTTGATTGTTCTGAGCTGATCTCTTTGATTTTTTTTGCAGGATTTCCTGCATAAATACTATTTGATTCAATAATTGTATTTGATAATACAACCGCTCCGGCTGCTACAATTGAATTTTCATTTATTACTGCATGATCCAACACAATAGCTCCAATACCAATCAATACATTATTGCAGATTTTTGCACCATGAACAACTGCATTGTGCGCTAAGGTAACATTATTGCCTATCTCAATTACAGATCGTTCATACAAAGTATGAAGCACAACTCCATCCTGAATATTCACCTGATTTCCAATAAGAATAGAATTCACATCACCGCGCAACACAGCATTAAACCAAATACTGCAATTATTCCCAATTGTAACATCGCCAATAATTGTTGCAGTCTCTGAAAGGTAGCAGTTGTCTCCTATTTCTGGTATAAATCCTCGAACTGACTTAATCAATGCCATCTTTAAAATTAGATATATTTCTTATAGAAGTTCCAAAAATTATCGTTTATAATCGGGGTTGTTTGTAGAATCATCATGCTTCTTAATGAGTGTCATTTCAAGCTTTGAAACAGCCGATGCTCCAAAAAAACCAAATCCGTCAATTCCACAATCAACACAGTGAATATTTGTAGGAATATTCGCAGGTGGTCCGTCAAAGATAGATCCACTGAAATAGGTCTCCGGAATAAAGGCTTCAATGAAGTAGTATTCTTCTTTTGAAATAGATAACATTTCTAACACAACATGATTGGTATCAGTAATAATTTCCTCCTGAGGCAACCAAAAAACATCAATATCATTCAAATAAGTATTGTCAAACAATTGATCATCTGTATATGCAGTTTTAGAGAGCTCGTCATTATAAAGGGTATCATTAATGTATAAGTTAAACATATAATAGTCACCTATTGGGGGAGGTTCAAATGCTGATATTTTTATTTTGTAAAATCCCTGTTCAGCATAAGCAACATATTCATACTCATACTTAATGCTATCCATTTGAATAACAGAATTAAGATAAGTACTTGCCGAATATAACTCATTATTATATTCAATGTTTAAAGAATAAGTCTCCCCAATCCTGCCACTTATGGAATCTGTTAAATAATAACCCATTTTCTGATTTTCAAGTACCATATCATATCTTGTATCAGTATTTTCTTCAATAAGATAAACTTCAGCTTCAGTAATAGCAGGTACAGTGTCGTTGTAAAAATATGGAGCGGTTAGGGTCAAACGAATTGTGTGCCTTTTCAATTCATCTGTAATTCTGCCTTCAACCACTATGAAGTTATACTCAGGATCCTTTAGGGGAATATTTGCTTCCTCCTGACAGCCGAATACAATGATAATCAGAAAGAAACATAAAGTTCCGAAAACACCTGATATATTTTTATTATGGTATATCATAATCTTAAAATTTAACGTAATACGTTAGTGAAGGTATGCCTCTGTATAAATATGTAATATAGGCTTTGGTTACACGAGAATTTTCATTGTCGTAATCTTTATTGAAATCGATCATAATAGGATTCTTCCGCATATAAATATTATACATCGAGAAATTAAGGAAGTGATTAAATCTATTTTTATTCTTATTCAGCCGAAATGTAGCAGAAACATCAAGCCTGTGGTAGGGATAAACTCTTACATTATTCCTCCCATAGTAAACAGGTGAGATAGCTGTCCCATATTCAAATCTTGCTCCTGGCATTGTTCGCGGAGGAGCACTTGTAAATATCCAGTTTCCTGAAACATTCCATCGTTTATTAATATCATACGAAACAACAACTGCAATATCATGCGGCTTATCATAGGAAGCTTTATAGGTTTTTCCACCGTTTATTTCAGGTATTTTTTTAAACGTTCTTGAATAAGTATAACTAATCCATCCCGTAAACTTTCCAACCTGCTTCTTAACCAAGAATTCTATTCCGTATGCATGCCCTTTACCTACACGTATTTCAGCTTCATAGGCATCATTAAGAAGCAAATCAGCATGGTCCCTGAAATCAACAGCATTTTGGTTCCATTTATAAAATACTTCGACAGAAGTTTCAAACATATTGTCTTTAAAATTCCTGAAATATCCCAAAGCAACCTGGTCAAGTAGCTGAGGTTTGATGTTGGGCGAGCTGGGAAACCAATAGTCGAGAGGAAGAGATGCTGTACTGTTACTGGCAAGATGAATGTACTGATACATTCTGTTGTAACTCGCTTTTAAAGAACTGAATTCATCAAGCGAATATCTTATTGAAAGCCTTGGCTCAAGGCCTCCCTTGAAAGTATTGAATATTTTACCCTTGTTATAATTCATTGTATCTGTGATGACATAATTCTGAGGATCAGTTTTGTCAAGAACAAGAGATTGCCCGGGACCAATATTCTGAAAGAAAGAGTATCTGATACCATACATTAGCGTAATACGTGAAGATATCTCCTGTTCATTTGAAAGATAAATTCCATATTCCAAAGAATGATTATCAGGAATTTTATAGTCAAATGAAGTAGCATCATCGTATTGTCCGGAAAGAGTTCCCGGATTAAAACTATGCAAGGTTGCTTGCGCACCAAACTTAATAGTATTTGAAGGATTTAGGTAGAAGGTGAAATCAAATTTTTGATTTAAATCCCGGATGTAGGTGAGCCAGTCAGCTCCCTGGAGTCCTTCTGTAAATTTAAATCTAAAGCGATAGTTACTGTAGATGGTTGAAATATTCAAAAATAATCTTTGATTAAAGACATGATTCCATCTTGCAGTAACAGTAAAGTTTCCATAATCATTGGCAAAAAGGTCTCCCATTTTCATAACATCCCTTCCAAAATAACCGGATAAAAATACCCGGTTATTCTCGTTAATGGTATAGTTTATTTTTGCATTGAGATCATAAAAGAAAACATTACTCTCACGAGCAAGACTGTCCTGCGAAAATGGCAGGAACAAATCAAAATAGGTTCTTCTTCCTGATAATAAAAAAGAGACCTTCTCAGAAACAATAGGGCCTTCAAGGGTTAATCTGCTGGTTATTGTACCTACTCCGGCAGTACCATTGAATTCATTCTTGTTCCCTTCCTTCATGTGAATATCAAGAATAGAAGAAAGTCTTCCTCCAAATTCAGGAGGTATACCTCCTTTATAGAGTTTCATATCTTTAATGGCATCAGCATTAAAAACGGATAAAAATCCAACCGCATGTGAAGCATTGTAAACAGGAGCATGATCAAGAAGAATAAGATTCTGATCCACACTTCCTCCTCTAACATGAAATCCCCCAGAAGCTTCGTTTGCAGCTAACACACCTGGTAACAGTTGAATGATCTTAATCACATCTGTCTCACCCAGTAACATTGGAAGTTTCTGAATGGTTTTCATCTGCAGACTATTTGTACTCATTTCTACCTCGCGAATATTCACATCTCTTCCCTCAGCTGTAACTTCTACAGATTCAATCTGTTCTGTTGATTCCTCCAGCGAAAAATTCATTTTTTGATTTGATTCCAATACTAATTCTACCAGGATGCTTTTATAGCCAATAAAGGAAATTTCCAGATTGTAAGTACCCGAAGGGAGAGTTAATGAATAGAATCCATAAGTATTGGTAATTGTCCCTTTTGTGAGTTCGGGGATAAGTACATTCGCCCCTATTAATTCTTCTCCTAAATCATCTGTTATATACCCACTTATGGTGAATTTCTGTTGAGAAAAACTATTTACAAAGATTAGAAGGAACAGAGTTATTCCAGTTAGATGTCTCATGGTTTGGTTTTCATATAAAAACCCCTGCTAATAATTTTTATTATCGCAGAGGCTGTAAAAATAATTCTTTCGATAAACTAATTATGAATAAAATACTGATCGCTTGTTAAAATTTCCCAAATTTAAACCTTACACCTATAGTATAATTTACCAGGGCATCCTTCATGACATTTTCAATTTCAAGGTCATTGGTAAAACGATAAGAGAAAAAACCTGTCAATCGCATAAACTTTGTAAGGTTAAATTCCAATTCAGCAGCAGGTTCAAATATCAGAAACATAGAGGTCTCTTCAATAGTATTTTCCTGTTGATAATCGTTGTTCTCATCTTTCACAAAGCTTGTTCGGGCAGCCCCCCCAATTCCAAAAAGAACTGGAAATGACAAATGCACCCTTGAGTTTGGAAAAATAATCGGTTCAACAAACAAACCTCCATAACCCCCAACCAGACTTACATCTTTATTCAATGCTACATCGTATTCGTAAGAATTAATGAAACCTGCCCCCCCAAGGCCAATTGCTAGTGAATGGCCAAGAATAAGCCCGCCACGGGCATCAAAAATTAAAGCATCCTTGTCATTGATTTTAGAATATCCTATACCAAATCCTCCATACCCACCTACCTTTTTATTGCCAAAAAGGGTTCTGAATTCTCCATCGCTGTCATGATAGACAACGTTGTCGTCTTGCGCCATAATATAGCCAGCACAAAAAATTAAGGCTAAAAATAAATATATCTTTTTCATTGTTTTAGTTTTTCAAAATCTGTATTTAATTGCAAAAATAAAATTGAATGGTTTCAGCTGAAAATATCTGTTTAATGAATATTCAAAATAGGGTTGAAATGCAGTACAAAAAATCAAGGGTAAATCAGGAACTGCATATTCCAATCCTACAATTCCATCGAAACCAAACTGTGGAGTCCATTTCCAATCATGATAGTATACACGATGCAAAAAAGTAAATTTATTTGTATAGCTAACACCAGCATGAATGCCAAATCCATATACCAAATTCATGTTGCTCGTTCTATTCACTGCTACAGGTTTAAAGTATTCTTTTAGTGCAATTATCCTGAATCCTCGTTTTGAAAAACCTGCAAATCCCTCCACTGCTTTCCCTTCATCGTAATACTGTCTGTAACTTGCAAAGAACCCATCTCCTATTCGAATACCTACATCGCGGGTGTAGTTTTGAGAATAAGATTTAACACAAAAAAATATAAGTAATAAACAGCCGTTAAAGTACTTCATCAATAGGCTAATAATTAATAGGTTCTACTTCTTATTTCTCCTGATCCGTTATCTACAGGAGGAACTTTAAACTCAGGATTTCCTGAATAAATAATATCTCCCGAGCCACTCAAGGTAGCAGTCAGGTAATCGTATGCATAACAATACACATTTCCAGAACCTGAATTCCAAACAACGCATTCATCAACTTTTAAATCATCTGCTAACATATCTCCTGATCCGGATAAAATATACTCTCCATCTCTGGCCTTCCCCCAAACATAAATGCTTCCTGATCCATACAATTCCAATTCTACTTTGTTTGTCGAGAAAAGATTTACTACATCTATCTTGCCTGAGCCGCTGTTGATAATCTGCATGCTGGTACAATCAAAATCATAAACATCAATGTTTCCCGAGCCTGAAAGCAACACAGATTCAAGAATAGGCATATGGATATTAATCAACATGATGTTATCGGTTTTAATGCACCTGTCGTTGTCCATGCTTATCGTTAATTTATTATCTCTCACCGAAGTCTCAATAACACTTAATAAATTTTCATCAGCGATAACTTCCATGAAGTATAATGAATCGGAGGTAACCTCAACATCTACCTCTGTTGTATTTTCTATTGCATAAAATGAAGTTACAAATCTCTCCTCCTGCTTAAGAATTCCATTGCCATCAAGACAATTAAAAAATGAATCGCAACTGCTTAATAAGAAAACAATAGAAATCAATAATAGGAAGGATTTATTTAATTTGTTTAGTCTCATCTCAAACTTGTTTTTAAATATTTATAATGACAAACTTACTATTTAATAGTTGCATCATTCCAAATTTCCTTATCATTTATGTATGATATTAATAATGCATTTTTTTGTTGCATTGATCTTCACTTTGTGTGATGTTTCAGTAGCCGTAGTTCCAATCTTTCCATAGGTTAATTGCAATTTTTGAGACAGATCCAAATCCTTTGTTTTCATATTTGCCAGACTTGCAGGCAAATTAAGATACACATCGTTATGATGAGTAATATCAAGATTATAAGAAGTACTTCTTTTAAAGAACAAATCAACATCTGCATACTCTGAATCTATGTCAATGAAAGAGAATGAATTATCAACTTGTTCAGCCATCACACTTCCGTATTTCAAAGAGCAGCGAAGTTCTTTTATAAGATGTTCAATATTCAAAGTTGTAAAGTATCCGGTCATATTTAAGCTCTCAATTTCTTCTATACTGTATTTGTCTCTACTGGAGTTCACTGTAATATCTTTTGCACTGTTAATTGAAATACGAGAGGATTTTGTATCCATATTCAAATTTCTTGCCAGCTTTATCCGCAGATCAGAGTATGATACAAATATTTTACCATTACTAATGCTGTTTACAGTTCCATCACCAGAATTCAGACTAATAGTAGGCGAGCCGGTAAGAGTATTCGCCTTGATATCTCCATTTGAGAGAATAATATCCAGGTGGCCTGCAAAATCATCCATATAAATATCACCGAACTTGTTCTCTATTTTAAGATTTGATTTTTTTGGTACATAAACTAAATAGTTTATCGTCACCCTATTTGATGGGATAAATGCATCAACAAAGTCAGATATTATTCCTGCCTGGTTGCTAAATTTGGTTTTTGCCACAACATAATAGTTTGTAGCAGTAAATTCGAAACTGATATTGTCTCTCAGTTTCTGCATTTTCTGGTCGCTATTTGCACTAATACGTAAATCAACTTCGAATTTCACACTGTCTTTATCCCAGGTAATGACATGCACCTTACCGTACTTGTTTGATACCTCAACAGTGGTCTTCTCCGTAATTTTGTATTTTCGTACTTTATGGTCGGAATAAACCTGACCCTTCAACCCTCCGGGGTACAAAAAAAGTACGAGCCATAAACAAAGAACAGTTCTGTAAATCATATGCGTTCGATATTGTTTGTGTTATTTTCTTCATCTTCCGGTTCAAGAAATTTAAGCAGATCTTCAAGAATGACAATCCGTAGCCTGTAATTTTGGATCATAGCCTCAATTACTTCATGATTTGCGATATTGTCCTTCAAATCATTCTTTAATCCATCATAAATACTATCCAATTCAGAAAGATCAGTTTGCAGTTCTTCCTCTAAAGTAGGATACTCCGCAAGCAGGGGTTTTGCTTCTTCTAGCATTGTATTTATCATGCCGGAATAATACATTTCTGCTTCTCGTAATTCAGGAATGTTAATTTCAACAGCATCCCTCTTTTCAGCAATATTATCCTTCACGTTAATCCATACACGCTGGGCGATAAATGATGCAGTAAAAATCAATATTACGGCTGCAGCACGGGAAAGATAGAAGCGCCAGCGAATCGCCTTTTTGTGCGAAATCGATTCCTCGATTTCTTTCCAGAGTTCTGGTCTGGGTTCGCGAATATCAAATTCCTCCCGATTGTTCCTTACAAACTCTTCAAATTTATCTTTCATAATGTATCTTTTAAAATATCCTTAATTCTTTGTTTTGCACGTGAGAATTGCGATTTTGATGTTGATTCCGATATCTCCAGAATCTGTGCAATCTCACTGTGGTCATAACCCTCAATCAGGTAGAGAGAGAAAATTACCCGGTAACCATCCGGAAGTTTTTCCATGGCTTTGTGGATTCTCTTTACATCCAAATGAGAAGAATCCGAATCATCTTGGTTTTCATAGGTGTTTTCGGGAACGTTATCAGTGAAAACCAGCTGTGCTCTCCTTTTTTTCAGGTGATTGATGCATTTGTTAACAACAATCCTTTTTATCCAGGCACCAAAGGAAGATTCATACCGAAAGCTATCCAGCTTCAAAAAGGCTTCAGCGAATGATTCCTGCAGCAGGTCCTCAGCTTCTGCATAGTTGTTGGTCATACGACAACAAATATTAAACATAGCTTTGGAATATAGCTTGTAAAGCTGATACTGAGCTTTGTTATTCCCTGCTTTGCTTAGCTCAATGATCTCGCGATGTATGTCCTGGTACGCTACCTCCAAATTGTTACTGGTTTTCGCTTTAAATGACAACTAATTATATAGGTAGTTGCATTGAGCAAGAAAAAAAATAAATCATTAAAAAACAAGGGTTTATCAGTATAATCTGATGCACTCTTATGAAGACTTCTATTCGAGTATTTTATTAGGTTCTTTTCTTAATTACAAGCATGATTTTACTCGTGATTAATGCAAGCAAAGTAAGAATTGCAAGATAGAACATAAATCTACCCAGATAATCGCCGTATTTTACATAGAAAGTGAGCTTATCATTCAAATTCAGATTCTGCCTTAAAGCTCCACGTTTCCACCAGGTAAGTTCCTGGAGTATATCTCCCCTCTGGTTAATAAAACATGAAATTCCGGTGTTTGCAGACCGGGCAATACTGCGCCTGGTTTCAATAGCACGCAGACATGAAAGCGCATTGTGCTGACGGTGACCAGGAGTGTCACCCCACCATCCGTCATTTGTTAATACGAAAATCACATTTGCACCTTTTTTAATGTATCCTCCAACAAATTCACCGAATACAGATTCATAGCAAATCACTGGCGCAATCTTTGCATCATCATCACTGGCTTCGAATACTTCTCTTTCTTCTTGTATTCCATGGCTTCTGAATATTCCTCCAAGATGCAGTGTTAGCTTTTCAAGGGGTTTCATTAACCATGTATATGGCATTTTTTCCACTCCTGTCACCAGCATAGATTTATGGTATATGGGAATATGAGAAGTTGAATCAAGCTGAATGGCAGAATTGTGTGTGTCATAATAATATCCGGTTCTTCCCATAGGACGAGCAGTTCGTGTTGCATCATTTATTGAGTTATAACGTTCATAACAATATATTCCAACAATATATTTGAGTTTAGGAAATGTTCTCTGAAATTCTCTGATCATTTGAATGTCAATTACACGATCAAGCCTGTCAACCCAGAATCTGCCATAAATCGAGGTTTCAGGTGCTACAACATAATCGGTCGACTCTCTTGTTAATTTTGCAGCTTCAGCAATCTGTATTTTTGTCTGCTCAATCTGCGGCATATCAGCAAACTTCATATATGCATCAATGTTTGGTTGCACTACCACAATTTCTCTTGGATTTTCCACCTCTTTATATGTTCTGTACATGAGAATAGAAATTGTAACAGGAAAAAAGAAAAGCAATAGTGTGGCGATCATATTCACTCTGTAATCTTTAAAGGATCCGCCATTAATCCACCGTCGAACTCCTTCAAAATGTACTACATTGAACAACAGCACCCAGAAGGATCCTCCAAAGATGCCTGTATATTCATACCATTGAACCAGTCTGGTATTGTACAGAAATCCATTGCCCAATGTAAGCCATGGCCAGGATATTTCGCCATGGTTATATGCAAATTCAAAAGCAATCCAATAAACTATAAATGAAGTATATCCCATATACCTTCCCCATTGCTTCTTTGTAACAGAATACAACCAGAATGGAATGGCCATAAAAAATGTTGAAACAAGAACAGCAGCCAGCATCCCGGCAAACGAGGCATTTTTGATCCACCAGGTATCAATCAGGTTCCACACCAAAAATGACAAGGATGCATACAAGTAAACTTGTCTTCCACTCCTTTTTGCATCAGAATTTACATACTCTTCTACAAACATAAGAGGTATCAGTGCAACAAGAAGAAACAATCCTGATCCCCATTCATACCATCCAAGAGATAGCAAAAATCCTGAGGCTATGGAAAGCAATAGTTTATATATTGTTTTCATGCATTGATTTATTTTAAATGATAAACTTTTGAATGTTGCATGGCAAAAACATTTTGGAATAATAAAACATATTAAGACAGTTATGTGTTTATCTTCAATTGAAAATCGATCTGCTTTTTGTAAAGTATGATATCAGGCATATTTATTTTTATTATAATTGGATATTATTACAAAAAATATTTAAAATGAAATACAAATACATATCCTATGCATTGATAGTATCATCTATTTTTGCCTGCTCAAAGATAAATAAGACTATGAATAATCCATTGCTTTCAGAATTTAATACTCCCTATGCATCCGTTCCTTTTCAGGAAATAAAACCCGAGCATTTCATTCCCGCTTTTGATACTGCCTTTGCAATGGCAAAACAAGAAATTCAGGCAATAGTTGAAAACCAGGAACCTCCTGATTTTAATAATACCATTGCTGCTCTTGAGTTTAGCGCACTTCGTCTTAATACTCTAAGTGCAGTGTTATTTAATTTGAATAGTGCAGAAACTGACACAAACATTCAGAATATAACCAAAGAGATTTCACCAAGGCTGGCGGAATTTCAAAATGACGTTGGTCTTGATCCGGTATTGTTTTCAAAAGTTAAAACGGTTTTTGAGACCATTGACAAAGAAAAATTAACTGCCGAACAACTTACATTACTTGAAGATACTTATAAGAAATTTGTTCGAAGTGGTGCTAATCTTGATAGCTTAGACAAAGAAGAATATCGAAAAATTACTGAAGAATTGTCAAAATTATCTGTCCAATTTGGTGATAATGTACTTGCAGAGACAAACCAGTACATGCTTCATGTTACTGATTCTTCAGATCTTGCAGGTCTTTCAGAAGATTTGATAAATGCTGCAGGCGAAGAAGCTAAAAGTAGAGAGCTTGAAGGTTGGGTATTTACACTTCATTACCCCAGCTTTGTCCCTTTTATGAAGTATGCCGAGAACAGAGAATTACGCAAAGAAATTTTTATGGCATCCAATACCAGGGGACTAAACGACAATGAGTATAACAACACTAAGATAGTAAAACGAATAGCCGAACTTAAATTAAGACAGGCAAATCTTTTAGGTTATCCAACTTATGCAGATTATGTTCTTGACCTTCGTATGGCAGAAACTTCTGATAATGTAAATACATTTCTGAATGAGCTCCTAAAGGCATACCGTCCCTCAGCAAATCTGGAAATGGATGAGATTAGGGCATATGCAAAAAATACCGGTGTGAATTATGAATTGCAACGCTGGGATATGAGCTTCTTTTCCGAAAAACTTAAGAAAGAAAAATTTGATATTGACGATGAACTTTCAAGGCCCTATTTTAAACTTGAAAATGTTAAGAATGGAGTATTTGCACTTGCCGAAAAGTTGTATGGCCTCCATTTCAAAGAAAATAAGTCGATACAGGTATACCACCCAGATGTAAAAGTTTTTGAGGTATTTGATGAAGTTGATAAATTTATTGGCTTATTGTATTTGGATTTTTTCCCTCGAGAAGGCAAAAAACAGGGAGCCTGGATGACTGAATATAAAGAGCAATACAAAATTGGTGATACTGATGTTCGCCCGCATATCTCACTGGTTTTTAACTTCTCTAAACCAACCAAGGATAAGCCTTCCTTATTAACTTATTCTGAAGTTAGAACCCTGTTGCATGAATTTGGTCATGGCCTGCATGGATTGTTAAGTGAAGTTACTTACAGACAGCTCTCAGGAACAAATGTTTATCGTGATTTTGTTGAACTTCCCTCTCAAATCATGGAAAATTGGGCAGAAGAAAAAGAATGGTTGGATATGGTAGCTATACACTATGAAACAGGTGAAAAAATGCCCGAAGCAATGCTTAATAAAATCATAGAAAGCAAAAATTTCCTAAACTCATATGGTACATTTCGTCAAGTTAGTTTCGCACTCCTCGATATGGCCTGGCACAGCATTACAGAACCTGTTAAAACGGATGTAGAATCTTTTGAAAATGTTGCTATGCGACCTGCCAATCTTCTCCCGGAAGTTCAAGGTGTGGCTATGAGTCCATCATTTTCACATATTTTTGCCGGAGGATATGCAGCAGGATATTATGGTTACAAATGGGCGGAAGTTCTTGATGCTGATGCCTTTTCTCTGTTTAAACAAAATGGGATATTTGATAAACAAACTGCATCAAACTTCAGAGAAAATATTCTTTCCAAAGGTGGCACTGAACACCCTATGAAACTGTATGTTCAGTTCAGGGGACATAAGCCTTCTATTGAACCATTACTAAAACGAAGCGGTATTTAGTGTAAGGATTTGTTCCTTTGTTCGTCTCTTCTATTGTTATTAGATTGTTAAATCTTGAACTTCAATGATCAAACACTTGTTGTTTTAGTTATTGAATGTTTAACAAAAACAGATAAAGAGATGAAAAAATTAATTTATGCATTAGCAATATTGTCAGTTGCATCATTGTCAAATAATTATGCAATTGCTGGCGAAGGTAGTGATGAATTCAAAGTGAACACCAGCGAAAGTAATATCAGTTGGTTAGGGACAAAACCAGGTGGCCAGCACAACGGAACTGTTAAAGTAGCAGAAGGTACAGTAGTTTTAAAAGATGGGGAATTGACAGGTGGTATTTTCACCATAGACCTGACTAGCATTATTAACCTTGATCTGGAATCCGAGACCTGGAATAAAAAACTCGTGGATCATTTAAAAAGTGAAGATTTCTTTTATGTCGAAGAATATCCTACAGGAACGTTTACCATTACTGAAGTTGAAAAAATCAAATCAGGAAGTTACAGGTTGACAGGAGATCTTGAATTAAGAGGCATTACGAAAACAATACGTTTTAATGCAAATGTCTCAATTGAAAATGATGTATTGAAAGCTGCAACACCAAAACTTGTTTTAGACAGAACCCAATGGAAGATTGAAGCCATGTCGAAAAGTATTTTTACTGATTTGAAAGACAGGTATGTTGATGATCAGATGCAGATTGAGATTGACCTTGTTGCAGAGAAAAAATAATCCTTAAATAAGATTATTTGCTTTAGAAGAATGTAACCGCAGAGGTCGCAAAGAAGACGCAAAGGCCGCTATTAATTGAGCGTCTATAAATAGAGCTTAGCGTGCTTTGCGTAACCTTAGCGTGCTTTGCGGTTAATATACCTTTAATTCAATTCCAAAACATTTTGTTTTCGCTACCTTTAAATCCTTAAGTACAAACTATTTATATCTCGTGAATACTATCGTTGATCTGATTGGAAATACACCCCTCATTGAATTAAATAAACTTATTCAAAAGAGCGGAATTAAACTTTATGCAAAGCTTGAAGGAAGGAATCCGGGAGGTAGTGTAAAAGATCGTGCAGCCTTGAGTATGATTAAGGCTGCCATTGAAAGGGGAGAGATTGGGAAACATACAAAATTAATTGAACCTACAAGTGGAAATACTGGTATTGCTCTGGCAATGATCGCCAGTATTTTTGGAATTGAAATAGAGCTAATCATGCCAGAGAATGCCACAAAAGAACGCATCAAAACCATGAAAGCTTATGGTGCAAAAGTGATACTTACACCCTCGGAAAAATCAATAGAAGGAGCTATTGATTATGCACACGAAAAAGTTGCCGGTGGTGACTATAAAATGCTTAACCAATTTGCAAATCCCGATAATTACCTTGCTCATTACAAAACTACCGGACCAGAAATATGGAGAGATACAAATGGACTGATCACACATTTTATTTCATCCATGGGGACAACAGGTACCATCATGGGCACTTCCATGTTTTTAAAGGAACAGAATAGCGATATCACAATTGTAGGAGCTCAGCCAACAGCGGGCTCAGAAATTCCTGGCATACGCAGATGGCCGAAAGAATACCTGCCTAAGATATTTGATCCCTCGCGTGTGGATAAGATAATTGATGTTTCGCAGGAAGAAGCCACAAAGATGGCCAGAAGACTTGCAAAAGAAGAAGGTTTATTTGCAGGAATGAGCAGTGGAGGGGCTGTTGCAACTGCGCTTAAACTGGTTGAGTCCATCAATGAAGGAATCCTTGTATGTATAATTTGTGATAATGGGGACAGGTATATTTCTTCGGAATTGTATAGATGAAAATGTTTTTCCTTAGTTGATCATTTTTTTGTGAAAATTCCTATCCTTGCCCACTTTAAGGGCACAAACATTGATACTTCCCTTTTATAATCAATATACTGATCACCAAAAGCCTTTACAAGTTTATGCTCTTCAAGGTACGCTCCAACAATGATGTAGATAGTAAATACTGCATTTACTATTAATGCAGAATAATCCAAATCCCTGGCCCATAGTAACATTATTACGGCAGTATACCACGGATGCCGGATAATGCCGGAAATCCCTGACGTATTTAGTTTATCTGAACTAATGTCATTTTCCTCCATGCATTCTGTTTTAATTTGTTTCAGGCCTGAAAATTGTGAAAAGCTATAGCCCTTCCCACCTGCAATAAGCAATACAATACCTATTAATATTAGAATGTATTGCATTACAATAAAATACCCTTTCCATATAAATATTTCTTGACCTTTCAAGGCATAAGCATAGTAGAGTATTGGCAATAAAGTAAGAATTGAAAAAACATTGTAGCTCATCCTGTAATAACAAAATCCCTTTCCGAATAATCTTTTCATAAAACGAGTAACTGGAATAGAAATCAGCAGGCTATGGAGAAAGCAATAAAGCACCAATATAAGTACCAGAAGGATGTAATTTTTCATTTCAGTCTTTCTTGAATAATCAGAGTTCTTATTTGTATGCTGATACATTAGCTAAAAACTAATAATCTGCATGGCCTATTGATTTAAACATTGTTCAATTCTGCCTGGATAATTTGGCCTAAGTCACTATAACAAATGAGCCAGAAACAAAATCATGTATTGCTCTTCTGTTGTCTTAAGGTCACCATAATGAAAGACAATCAACCTAGGGTATCTTTTATCATTATTCGCAATATAGCATAAAAATCCTCAATTTTTTTGAATGAATCCTTAAGTTTTCTCAAGCCTATTTTGGTTATCAATTGCACAACCTTATAAACTATAGCTATTAAATTGGTGAGTAAAGAATTACTGTTAATACAATTAGTATTCTTTATATAATAAGAACATTTAAGTTGATTTCATGACATTTATTTGTTCAGGAAACAAACAAATGTGTCATTTTGTCGTTATATTATTATTGAATATGCCATTTTGTCACTATTAATGCCTTGGCACATAACTTGACTATTTATTCACGAATTCAAAATGAAAAAATGTTTAATTAAAATAAAAACTGGAGGATAAAATTATGTTACCAACAATTGTAAGAAAACGGAATTATACAAGCCCAAATTTCTGGGATGAATTGTTCAACGAAAACTACATGCCAAAGTTCTTTGAATGGAACCATGACAGAAGCGGATCATCACATCCTGCTGTAAATGTAGAAGAAACTGATAAGGAGTATCGCATTGAAGTGGCTGCTCCCGGTCTTGAAAAAGAAGATATCAAAGTAGCTGTTGAAGAGGGTGTTCTGAGTATATCATCTGAAAAGAAAACTGAAAACGAAGAAAAGAATAACAACTACATTCGAAAAGAATTTAGTTACAATTCATTCTGCAGATCATTTACTCTTCCGGAAGAAACTGATGTCGAAAAGATCAATGCAGTTCACAAAAATGGCGTACTGAATGTACACATACCAAAGGTAGAAGTGAAAGTAAAAAAAGCAAAAGAAGTAAAGATTTTATAAGTTGAGTTATTTCATAAGCTAAGTTTAGGTTAATAGAAAAACGCAGTTCCTGAAGGAGCTGCGTTTTTCTATTTTTCATAGTCCTAATAAGCAGAAATTATTCCTTAAATAATTCCGGCTAAAATTAATAATGAAAAATTATGAATTAAAAATGAACAGGATATTCAATCTAGCCTATGTGTTTCATCTTAATATCCTTGGCCTTATTGAATCCAAGAGCTTTTACCATCCAGTTTGGCAAAGATTTCTTCTGATTACGTTTTTCCAAATTCAAATAGATGCCAAGTTTCTTAATAATGGGAGCTTTATGGGTTTCAACAAATTCAATTAATGTCCCATCCGGATCTTCGGTATATGAAAATGCTCCGGCTGCTTCACCCATATCAAAAGAATCTCCTGTATCAACTGTAAACGGACAAGCTTTTGCCTTGCATTCCTCGCGAAGAACAGACATTCCCCGAATGTCATAACAGATATGAATGAATCCCAAATCGCCCCAGTACCTGTCTTTAAATATCTTTTGAGGTTTTCGGTCAAGTACTTGTACTAATTCAATCTGACTTGTACCAAAAAGCAAGCTAAGTGCTCCCAACCTTGGCTGACTATGGCGCAAAAGGACTCTTCTCATTTTTTTATCACCTCCCGGCAAAGAAGCAAAATCATCAAAAACATCTGTTTCATCGTAAATTACTTCATCATAGCCTAAAATACTGCGATAAAAATCAATGGATTTTTCAATATCTGTAACTCCGATTATAGCACCGTATGTAGCTCCTGTTAATTTTTTCTCTTTCTTGAACCAGGTTTTACTTGAAACAAGCTGGAATATATTATTGTAAGGATCACGTACAAAAAAGTGTTCTTTCCCTCCTTTTTCGTAAAGCTCACCAAGAACATCAAGACCTTCTGATTTAAACCAATTGTATGTTGCTTTAACATCTTTACTCTTTATTTTCGCAGCAAATATTCCCAGATCGCCCAGAAGTACATCAAAATCAGGTGCTTTTGGAGTGCGGTCAGTAAACTGCCATATTTCAAAGCCACCTCCACCTGACAGGTTAATTGCTAAAGCAGCATGCCTGTTGCGCGGTTTTCCACCTGTATACCTAAACATAAGTTCTGCTGGTGCAGATTCTTCAAATATCCGAACATCTACTCCAAAGTATTCTTTATACCAGCCCCAAGCATCATGCACATTTGGTATGCCAATTCCTATTTGTTGTATCCCACTGATGATCTTCTCCTTCATAAAATATTTTTTAGATATTGCTATTATATTAGTTTACATGGGTTTGATTTTACGCGCTAATATATGGAACAGTGAAGGTAAATACAACCTGATGTAAATCATCAGAATTTCCGATCTTCCAACCCACAATTCCTTCTTATTTCTTCTTATTGCTTTTACAATTTTTCTTGCACACTTATCCACAGCTATTCCTTTCTCCTGGCCTTTATCTAATACTCCATGTTTTTTCCCATCTTTATCAATTGCGTTTAAAGATATCGCGGTTTGTACCCGTCCTGGAGAAACTATGGTAATGTTAACCTTCTTATCATACAATTCAGCTCTTAAAGATTCAAAATAACCTTGAATAGCATGTTTTGAAGCACTGTAAGCAGTACGCAAAGGAAATCCGAACTTACCCACCATACTGCTGGTAACAGCAATATTTCCGCCGCCATTGGCAATTAAGGCAGGCAATACTTGTTTGGTTAAAGTAATAGCTCCGAAGAAATTGATTTCCATGATTTTCCTGTCAATCTCTACTGGTGTTTCAAAAGCAAGTGATCTCTGACTTATACCTCCATTACTGATCAGTATATCAATTTTAGGATAATCTTTTATAACGGATTTGCTTACTTTAATTATTTCTTCCGATTTTTCAAGATCAAAAGGTGCGAAACAGACTTTTCTTCCTGACTTCTCACAATTAGCAGCAACACTTTTCAGCTTTTCCTCATCCCGGTCAGAAAGAATAACATTTGCTCCCAGATGAGAATATTCATTTGCCAGTGCTTCGCCTATTCCTGATGCTGCTCCCGTAATCCAAACGGTTTTCCCTATATAATTCATGCAAAAATATCTAACAATTCGGCCTCGAAATTAGTAATCTTTTTACACTTTACTGCCAATTTCTATACAGGATCAATTATCTGATTTGTAAGCCCAATCAGCTTATCATATGTTTCCTTCATCTTGTTGGTATCAGATCCCTTTTTAAACTTACCAAAGGTATATCTGATGCGGGCCCATGATTTAATGATGAACTTCCTGTATGTGAGTGCAAAAATACCTGAAGAAGGCAGTGTAAGTAAATATGCAAGTTTCAACCACCAGAATGGAATAAAGATCATAGCCAAAACAAAAAGTATCAGATAATACAATACCATGGCCACAAATCCGGCACCCCAAACGGCAGTACTTTGAAACTGTGTATCTTTTATTCTTTTCTTGATAAGAGGAGGTAAAAAGAAGTGGGGCCAGTTATTAAATAAACCCAGCAATACTAAAGGTATTGTAACCACAGACAATAGAATACCAAGTGAGTTAAGTAAAATGCTGTATCTTTTTTTGCTTGCTACCCAATCTCTGAAATTTAACTTTTTTCTCAGTCTCCAGTATTTTTCGTAAACAATATTTAGTTCTTCTATTTTTTTAGGATTCTCTTCAAGGCATTTATCCAGTTTTTCAATCATTTTCTTATCTGCAACATGCTTATTGTAAAGATTACCTGACTTCAATCCCAATTTTTTGCACATGGTTTTTCCATAAATGTTTCTTAAGCCCATGTACAAATAATAATAATCCTGTGTTTCAATATGAATGGCCAGTTTCTTCAGCTCTTCTGAAAGCTTGTCTCTAAGCTTATTCATTGCAACCGGCGGATTTTCCTCGTAATCTTTCCAATACTCACATACTTCAATAGGATCTCCAAAAAGGATGAACTGAGTCTGTCTGAATTTCTGATAATGGCTGTAATCAATTGCTGTAGGTATAATTTTAACCCCAGGCTCAGATTTATATTCTTCCTGGGCCATAAAGGCTATTCTGAAAATACCTTTCACCAGCGGCCTTATACGTCTTTTATTCCCGTGATTACCCTCAGGATAAAGGCAAAGCGGATTCACCTTGTTACGAACAACATTTGCAGCAAGATCAAAAATTTCATCATTTTTCTGAAGAGATGATCGCCCGTCACGAATTCTATATACAGGAAGTATTTTTAGAAATGTCAAAATCTTAATTACCAATTTGCTGCTAAAAGCATCTGCCCGGGCAAGAAAAACCGTTTGAAACTGACTGATTCCGGAAACAAAGGCAAGTGCATCCATCAAGGCATTTTGATGGTTAGGTGCAATAATTACAGATTCGTTTTTCGGAATCTTATGATCATCCTTAACCTGAATTTTACGATAAAAAAATCTGTATATCGGAACTACGAGGAGATTTTGTACTAACCAGTATCCTATAGACCGCCTATCAATAGATTCCCTTTTGCTCATATTCAAAAATTTGACTCAATTCATAAATTAAAACCCAAAAGTAAATAATTCTTTCGGTATGCTTAGTTCTTTGGTTCCCACTTTGACCATATTCCTGCAATTGTTAAGCCGGCAAGGATATGCCATATTCCCCACCAGGCAGCTATAAATGCCATTCCTCCATTGGCCAGATCAACAGGAAAAATTTTAGGATTAAAAAGCAATGCCAGTGCCAATCCCGAATTCTGAATACCTGTTTCAATAGTTATTGTACGTTTTACGGCCTCTCCACATCGAAATGCGGTTGAAAACAAGTACCCCGATGCCAATGCTACACCATTATGCAAAAGCACAATAACAAATATGAATTTTATATGCTTAAGGAAAAATTCATAATTACTCTTAAACATTACCATAATAATTCCTGCAAATATCAAAATCGAAAAGACCTTAACGGTTTTGGTTATTTTCAAAGTTAGTTTTGGCAAGTAGTGATTGAAAAGCATGCCGCACAATAATGGGATACCAAGGAGAATAAAGACTGTTTGAAAAACATACCTGGGATTAATCTCCAACTCTCTAAGCAAGGATGCTGAGTCAATGATACTTATGTATTTTGTATACAAACCTCCCCATAACATGAAATTTAGCGGTGTAAGTAGCATAGCAGAAATTGTTGCAATAGCTGTAAGCGTTACAGAAAGTGCTGCATTTCCGCGAGCCAGAGCAGAAATAAAATTCGATACATTTCCTCCCGGACAACTGGCAACCAAAATCATCCCCATAGCAATTGTAGGAGTAATAAGCCGGTTAAAAATGACAAGCAGCAAAAAAGTTACAGCCGGCAATACAAAGAACTGTGAAACAAAACCAATAATCGGAAGTCTCTTATTTTTCCATATATTCTTAAAATGTTCAACTTTAATTTGAAGTGCCACTCCAAACATAATAAAGGCCAAGGTAATATAGAGTACCAACAGTCCTTCCGAACTAAAATTAAGCCGGACTTCATCTAAAACCTTGAGAGATTCATACATAAAGGGGGATTTTAATACTTGTTTTGACTTGCTAAATATACATATTTTACGAATATTGCACTTGTAACAAAGCATTAACCTCATACAAAATGCAAAAGATTGAAAATTTCTTTAAAACTATCAGGCCTGAAATTCTTAGCGACAATTTTATTCAGGCAATAGGCAATGAATGGATGTTAATTACTGCCGGCACACCTGATAAGTTCAATACCATGACTGCCAGTTGGGGTTCTATAGGTGTATTCTGGAACAAACCGATTGCAATTTGCTTCATACGCCCAACTCGCTTTACATTTGATTTTGCGAATGAAAATGAGATTTTTACTCTTAGTTTCTTCACTGAAAAAGAACGTGATATTTTAAATTTCTGCGGAACAAAATCAGGAAGAAATGTAGATAAAATTTCAGCTACCGGACTAAAACCTCTTCTTACAGAAAATACAGGAATTGGCTTTGAACAGTCAAGATTGTGTATGGAATGCAGGAAAATTTATACTGATGATCTGAAACCTGAAAATTTCCTGATGCCGAATGCTGATAGTAAAATTTACCCGAAAAAAGATTACCATCGGATTTACATTGGAGAAATAGTAAACTGCTACATAAAATCATAAGCAGATCTCTAATGCCTGCATTCAGGACTATCCTGCCTTTAGCTTTTTAAATAGCTTACTTATTTTCGGAGCTGTATTAAATGCCTTTGTGGAACTCTGTGAATAGACTGTACAACTTTTGTGGAATAACTCTAAAACTGTTACACAGACTTACTCAAAGAAGAATCAAAGCCACATAGAAACAGGAAAAGACTTTTACAATTCAATACAAAACTTCCATAAAAAAAGCCCTCATCAAAATATGAAGGCTTTTTCAATAGAAACTTGTATTTTATTTACTTCACTATCTTGTAGCTGTAACTTTTATTACCAACAGAAATCTGAAGTATGTATACTCCTGCTGGAAGCGTTGAAGTATTGATCTCATTTTCCATACCGGTAAGTTTGTTTTGTAGTTGCAGTTTACCATCAAGACTGTAGATATTTGCACTGAAATCAGCGTTCTCAAATTCTACTCCAACTACTATATAATCATTAAAAGGAACCGGGTAAATACTAAATTGCTCTTTTTCAATTGTTGGAATACCAAGCGGAGAAGTTTCAAAATTAGCAGGATTACCTGCTGCTGCTTCAGTTTGATAAATCTCAGTTCCCAGAGCATTAAAATATTCACAAACCATTACACGGTAGCCAGTCTCCGGATCTAATCCGGTAACAGTTACAGTATCAACATAGCTACTATATCCATTATGAATACAATACCATCCATTTCTTTCATCTCCCATGCCGAATTCCGGATCTGGTAAATAGTAGCTGCCATGAAGTGGCAACACAACACCATTTGTCCCTTCTTTGATAAATACTGAACGGTAATCACCGGTACCGTTTGTCCAGGCAATTTTAGCAGATGTACGTGTAATATCAAAAACTGAAATATTTGCTGCCTGATCTGGTACTGTGGGGGTTACTTCAACTCCTGGTACGCTGGAGAAGTATTCAACACCTCCATCGGTAGCTATCCATACATTTCCGCTATAATCTCTTTTGATGTCATTAACCATTGGATTAATGATTCCTTCAGCATTTTCATATTTATACCATCCGGCATCAGTTCTGATAACAAGGCCTGAATCAGTACCAAACCAAACATTATCATTATTATCCAATTCAACGGCATTAACATTGCCATTAGAAGAAAGTGCAGCAATATCAAAGAAATCCCACAAGGTCAAGGGCTTCACTTCATTGCCAATATGCCAATAAGCTCCTTCAGGAGTACCGAACCATTGTGATGTATCAACCACGGTAACTGTATTCACTGTGTTGCTATTGAGTCCTGACCAATCCTTGCCATATGCCGAAGCACCTGTAAATCCATCAACATCATGCTGATAGCGAATTACGCCGGCACTGTCAGTAGTAATATAAATCATAGAGTCTTTTTCGTAGGATGCCATTGAAGTTATCTGAACATCTGAGAAAAGTTGCCATTCACGTTGTTCATCAAAGAAGTGAATGGTATCTGTCCAGTCACCTCCAGAGAAGATACTTACTCCGTTTGGTGTGCCAACCCATCGGTTATGCCTTGCATCTACCCCAACATGGCTAACTACATTCCCCAGAATGCCTGAATTGCCGGTATGATAGGTCGTTGCTGAAGTTACACCGTCAATGTTATAAGCTAAGACAGACATCCCGCTATCAGTAGCAACCCATACTTCGTGCCCATGACTGGTTCTTTCATATGCCAGATCTTTAACATTTTTATTAAGTAATGGCAGGTCTTTCTTATCACCAGGAACCAAAATACTGTCTGTACTGATTGTATCCCATTCCATATCATCAAAACGAGATATACCCATATCGGTTCCAAACCATTTTACATTGAAAGAGTCGATATGAATAACGTTTACCTTTTCACTTAATAATCCGCTATTACCGGGTGTAAGTTGAAGCGGTACAGCCTCAAGTAATACGAGTTCTATACCGTCACCCGTCTCGAGGTTTCTTGTGTATTCTTTATCAATTGGATTGTTCCAGTGTTCATGAACTCCTAGGCTTGTAAGAATTGAACCATCACCTTCAGGATCATACTCAATACCGGCAGGCCAGTTAGCAGGATCTGCCGCCTGATGTAAAAAGTCATCCGTTCCCTGAAAACGCGGAAAACAGCCATGATCAGTTGACATTTGAGCAAGTCCCTCAGTAGGATGATCTTCATCGAATTCATTGTATAGGAAATCGTAACAAACGGATTCAATAGCCACGGGGTCTTGAGAAAGAAAAAGTGAATTTGGATAATCCCCATTTTCCACAGTAGTTCCGTCACCAAATGGAGCCATTCTGAATTTAATCGGCGGATGTCCCCAATTGTATGAGCCCCAGATGCCGTCTACCAGGTAAAGTACTGTTTTGCCACCCAAATGTTCATGTCCCATAATATCAACAAAACACCTGTATGAGCCATAATCACCATTTGGATCTCCGCCAGATTCATGCGCATCAGGAACAGGCAATGTATAGTGCATTTCTGCTGTTTCTCCACACAATGAACCGAAGTGATTTTTACTACAAATTGAAATCCCGGCTCTATGATGTTTTTTAAATACAGGTACATTGAACATGTAGGTTGCATCGATATAGGGTTGAGGAATTTTATGTTCTTCCACCTTATCGCTATATTTAAGTACCCTATCGACTGATGGGACATTTGAAGTTAATCCACCTCCATTACCCCAATATTTTACATTGCTGAATTCTGCATGCAATTTGTTATAAGTATCTATAGTCATGGAACAATTCGGATCTCCTATATGAATATCTTCTTCAGCTACACCTACCACATTTACCAACTGATCAAGAAGTGCATAACAAACCTGGGGAGAAGTATTAATAGCGCTACTGCCATTCCATATCCCATTCATATTAATTTTAATGACCACTTTTTCTCCGGCTATATATCCTGCATCTCCACGACCATTGTTGATGTTGTAATAGTGAAAAATTGAATCCCATGCATCAGCTTCACTTGAGGTACCAGTTAATTTCTTTATTCCATCAGAGAGCATTTTACAGACTAAATCTGTATTAGTATTCTTGTCCATGAACCAGTAATCACCAGCATTATTTGTGCAATTTTCATTGGTAGCATCTTCATCATGCACCCAAACAACACGACCAGGATTTATACCTTTGGCCTCACCCATAACCTCGTTCGGAGTTTGGAGACCCTGCATTACAGCAGCAGCCCAGATAGTGTTATTATTGCTGACAACAGACACAATACCTGCAGTTAAACCCAGAACCAAAAATATACCGGACACCAGGTACTTTGACTGCATCAAACGTTCACGTGCCTTTCTGAAAAGAAAAGTAAAACTGGTAATCCCTATCAGGTAGGTTATAAATGAGGAGGCCAATGGTGCAGCCGCCTTCATACAAGGATACGCAGCTCTTGATGGTTTAGGAATTACACGAATAAGAAACCATGCTGTTGAAGCAAAACCCAAAATTAGTATAGTAATTCTTGAGGGAACTTTAATCTTCTGTAAGAATTGATTCAGTTTTTGTAATATTAGTCTCATAGGAGGATAATTTATTTAAGAAAAATTATTTGTTAATTATGTAAACAATATAAGTCAACGCGCAATAAAGGTAATCAGAAAAAAAACTTTTCCTAATACTTCAATAAAAAATGATACGAAAAATTCTCAAAATTGTTGCAAAATAAGTCATTCCCGAAACATTGTGTGTTAAATAATTGTTATACTTCTGAATTTAAATTATTTCGATTTGATTACGGTTTTTTATGATACAAAATGTTCTTTGTGTTCAGCGATTGTTGGGCATATTCATGAAAAAGCTCATAAAAAAGGCGCTAAATTTCTTGATATTGAAGAATTTATGCCCAATAATTTTACTAATTCTCCATCAATTGATCATGCTTCCACAGATTCAATTCTGTTTACAGATGCAAAAACGATAAGTATTTATTCTGATGCTGTAATCAGATTGTTGATCTTCCTTGGAGGGATTTATAAATTCTTGGGCTACCTGTTAAAAACTATACCAAAAAGATTCCGGGATGGTTTATATAAAACCATAGCAAAGAACAGGTATGGTATTTTTGGTAAATCAAACTGCCAATCTGACTAAATAATGCTATCTCAGCTAGATCTCAGTTTCTCCTGTATTAATTTTTTTATACCAGATTGATAATAGTGCCAGCAAGTTGCTAAATGTTTTCATAGCTTCAAGAGTTTCGGGTGTAATCTCTTTCTTTTTCAATCGCATAAGCAGCAAAGCATACAGAGCTGTAAGACAAGTATCTACTTCACTCACAGGTTTTCTTCCCAGTTTTTTTTCAATTTCAGTAATGTTTGGAGATGCCAGAGTATATAGTTCCAGATATTTTGCATCTTGTTTGCTATCAAGAAGCTTTTTGTGGAGATCATTTAATTCGCTTACTAGGGAATTCAGTGTGGATAGATGTCCACTTTCCTGCAATTTTTCCTCGTGCATCATTACTATCAAATTCGCATACCAGTCCCTTATCTCCTGCCTAATTCTTTCATTTTCAGAGAATTGTGATACGATACGATCTTCAAGCAAATTCATATCAAATTTACTAGCTCTTATAGTATCCTCAACCTGCCACATGTAGATGATATACTCCCCTATATTCTCCTTCTGTTTTTCTTGTGCAATTAACATTACCGAATGTATTTATTTATTGCCTTTCAGCTTATCTATCTGCCGTCTATCCTTTTTTGTAGGACGGCCGCTACCGCGCTCCCTGCTGAAGAAAAAGTTTTCATTGATCTTCAACTTGTCAAGTTCTTCTACCGAGGTCAGATCGTCAAGGTATTGCGGAACCAATTTGGCCGAAATACGTTTTTCGATCAAATCCTTCACCAGGTAGGAATACAACACGGGTGGTTTACGCACAGTTATTCGCTCCCCTGATCTCAAGTCTTTTGAGGCCTTTGCCGGCATTCCGTTTACCAACACCCTGCCACGTCTGCAGGCCTCAGTAGATTGAATACGAGTCTTAAAAATTCGTACCGCCCATAACCATTTATCCAGCCTTACCAATTCCAATTTTTCATACAAAGTAGAAAATTCTATTTTTCATAAACAACCCTTATAGGGAGTTTTTGGTTCACTCATTAA
>CAYWBC010000036.1:26678-38531 GCA_964456285.1 uncultured Bacteroidales bacterium | reverse complement strand
ATTTACTTGTATGGCATTACAAAAATGAATGGATTTGATCTACTTGATGCTAAAAAAGATCATGGTTTAAGTTATTAGCCTAATGATAATTTTAATATCGGACTGGGTTTTAACTACAAATGGGCTGGTATAGGTACTGCTTTTAATTTCGGATTTTTAGCTTAGCTAAGAATCAAGAAGAAAAACCTTAAAATTGATGTTCAATTGACCTGTGTAAAACAAAGAAAGCCTGCATTTAACAGTGCAAGCTTTCTGAAAATATGGGCCAAATTGTCAGGGCTAATGGGCGATAAATATAATAAAATCATTTGAGATAGCAACTTTCTAAAAAAAATAAAATAAGGTGAGTACGATAAAAGAGAAGTTGTTTGTTATTAATATTGAGTGCTTTTCTGAAATTGAGAAGAATGGAATGTTGGAAATTTGGAATATTGGGAGTGGGCATACTAACAGATTTATTATTTTTCCGTCATTCCTATTATTTAGACAAGCTTATTAGCTAAAGTCTTCCAATGACTAAATAATATGTCTACATCGAACCGACCTTTAATAATTCTTCGAATAAAGTAATTGAATCAGAGCAAAAATTCTAAAGAGTATTTACTGCTGTTTTTAAGGTTTTCAATTTTGTAAGAAGATTTTCAACCTGGTTCAATGGAAGCATATTTGCTCCATCTGATTTCGCTTTGGCAGGTTCCGGATGCGTTTCCATAAATATGCCATCAACTCCAACAGCAATTCCTGCCCTGGCAATTGTTTCAATCATGTTGGGCAGGCCGCCTGCTACTCCGTCGGACTGGTTAGGTTGTTGAAGTGAATGCGTTATATCCAGAACAGTAGGATAGCCAATATCTTTCATCTCAACAAGTCCTCTGTAATCAACAACAATATCTCCGTATCCAAACATAGTACCACGGTCTGTAAGTATAATATTTTTGTTTCCTGATTCAACAACTTTATTCACAGCATGCAGCATAGATGCTGCTGCCAGAAATTGACCTTTTTTGATGTTCACGATTTTGCCTGTTTTTGCTGCTGCAACCAGAATATCAGTCTGGCGGCATAAAAATGCAGGTATTTGGATTATGTCAACATATTCTGCAGCCATTGCTGCTTCTTCTGCCGAGTGAATATCTGTTGTTACCGGTAAGTTATATTTGTCTTTAATATCTGCAATAATTTTCAGTGCTTTTTCATCTCCAATACCTGTAAATGAGTCTAAGCGGGAACGATTTGCTTTTCGGTATGATGCCTTAAAAATATATTTTATACCTAATTTCGAGGCAATGTCTTTGATAGAGGAGGCTATCTCATGACATAAATCCTCGCTTTCAACAACACATGGTCCGGCAATCAGGAAAAATTGAGAACTGGATAAATCATTAATATTCATTGCTTGGTATTTATTGTTTAGTAGTGTGAAATTACTTATTTCATTGATCATTTTATGGTTGAAAGATACAAAACCAAAATATAATGATAAATTTATGCTACTACAGAGGTCAATGAAATAATTGCAATTCAATAAAGTTTGCCTCAGGATTAAGTGATGATTGGCCTAAAATTGTATTACTATCAGGTTTATAAAAATCTCAACCATGAAAAAACAAATTTTACATTTTTTGCTTGTACTACTTTTATTTTGTTCGTTCCAGAAATTGTTTTCACAGTATCCAGTAATTTACTCAAGTTTAACGCCTTGCAATTATTTTGCTGCGCAATCTGAGCCTGACGCAGATTGGTACAAAACAGATTATGATGATTCCTCCTGGTCTTCAGATACCGGCAGCATTGGATATGGTTCTGATGATTACGATATTCAGGTAGACGATCAGACACAATCATTGTATCTGAGGTATGAATTTAATGTTGATGATCCGGCTGCATTTGATGTCATAAGTTTCTGGGCTGATTATGACGATGGATACATTGCCTACCTGAATGGAAAAGAAATTCTTAGGGTTAATGTGGATAAGGATAATCCTTATCCCTCTTTTGATGATCTGTCCAATCGTAGTCACGAACCTGAATATCAGAATTCATTGCCTGTTCTTGCCTGGTATATTGATACGACCATTTTAGATACAACACTGATTTCAGGAACAAATTGCTTAGCAATACAAGTGCTTAATGACAGCATTCATGGATCTGATCTCTTTTTCATGCCGCAAGTATATAATTTGAGTACTTCTAATTCTTATAGCATATATACTCCGTTCCTCAGATACAAAAGGCAAATGGATCTGGATTCAACAAAATTGCCCATTGTAAAAATTGAGACAGACGAATTTGGAATACAGGTAAAAAGGATTGAAACTCTTGCCCATATGGGAATTATTGCCGGCCCTGAAGGAACTTACAATAAACCTTCTGATTCCAGTAATGTGTATTATGGTTCAATTGAAATTGAAGTGAGAGGAGAGTCTTCAGCTTCATTTCCTAAACAATCATATGATTTTGATCTCAGAGATGAATTTAATGAGGATACAAATGTAGCCTTACTAGGTATGCCTGCTGAGAGTGATTGGATACTTTTTGGTCCCTGGGCGGATAAAAGCCAGATTAGAAATCCATTGATTTACTACCTTACTAACCTTACCGGACATTGGGCTCCAAGGACACAATTCTGCGAAGTTATCCTCAACGGGCAGTTTGTTGGACTATATTCCCTTATGGAAAAGATAAAAAGAGATGACAACAGGGTAGATATAGCCCGTCTGAATCCTGATGAAATTTCGGGAATTGACCTGACCGGAGGTTACATTATCAAACACGACAAACCTGATTCAAGGACTATTCAGATTGAATATCCGAAGGAATCAGACATACAACCACAGCAGATAAACTATATTAATGGGTTTTACAATGAGTACAAAAGTGTGTTGAAATCAAATTCAGGCCTTGATCCTGAAATTGGTTATAAAAAATACATAGATGAATCTTCTCTTATTGATTATATCGTTATTTCAGAGTTTGCAAAAAATTGCGACGCCTATGCCATGAGTTCTTATATGTATAAGGACAGAGATGATAATGACCCGAGAATAAAGTATGGTCCTATTTGGGACTTCGATCTTGCCTTTGGTAATTCACCCTGGCAGGATGGTTTCAGGTACGACGTATGGCAGTTTGATTTCAGTACCAACAGATGGTTTGATATTCAGAGACTTTTTGAGGATCCTGCACTTGTTGACAAGTTTGAGGACAGATGGTATGAACTAAGGGAAACTATTTTAAGTAATGATTATGTAGTAACTATGATTGATTCCATGGTTAGTGAACTGGCAGAACCGGTTGCAAGAAATTATAAAGTATGGCCTGTAATTGATAAATATGTATTTCAGGAAAACTGGCCATTTCTTTTCAGTACTTATGAGGAAGAAATTGATTTTATGAAATCATGGTTAGCACAAAGGGTTGAGTGGGTAGATGATAATATCTCGGGCTTGTATTATCCTGTAACAATTTATCAATCTGCTACTGAAACTAATCTGGTTGAGGGTAACATCGCAAGTATAGAAACCTATCCAAATCCGTTTAACAGGGAGTTGGGGATGGATGTCTATGTTCCCGGAAACGGTAAGCTAAAGATATTGCTGTTGAATATTAACGGACAGGTGGTGGATATTTGTTTTGATGCCTATATGAGGGAGGGTAATTATAAACTTTCCTGGTTTGATAATACAAATGTACCAGTCGGTATCTACTTTTTGGATATGCTTTTGGATGATAAATCTGTTGGAAGAACAAAAGTGGTCAAGCTTAAATAAATTCTGTATTTTATCAGTATTTGTATCTTTTGTTCCATAACTTCTTCAGTCGTTCAAGAAACTTTACTTCTGCAGGATTATCCTGAGGCTGATATATTTTTGTGCCGGCAATTTTTTCAGGCAGATAATCCTGATCGGTGAAGTTATCGCTATATTCATGAGCATATTTGTAATCTTTCCCGTATCCCAGTTCCTTCATTAATGAGGTGGGTGCATTTCTAAGGTGCAAAGGCACCGGCAGATCGCCAGTTTCTTTCACAAGAGCTTGTGCCTCATTAATGGCTTTATATGCTGAATTACTTTTCGCTGAATTTGCCAGGTATAGAGTAATCTCAGAAAGAATAATACGTGATTCGGGCCATCCGATTTTATTTATTGCATCAAAACAGGTATTTGCCAAAAGAAGGGCATTTGGATTGGCAAGACCGATATCTTCACTAGCCAGGATAACCAGGCGGCGTGCAATGAATTTAGGATCTTCTCCGCCTTCAACCATTCTGGCCAACCAATATACTGCGGCATTAGGATCGCTTCCTCGTATTGATTTAATAAAAGCAGAAATTATATCGTAATGTTGTTCGCCGTTTTTATCATAATTGGCCATGTTCTCCTGCAGCTTGTCTGTAACAAGCTTGTTGGTGATCACAATTTCTTTGTTGCTACTTGCTCCGTTTGATGATACAGCCAATTCAAGAATATTCAATAATTTTCTTCCATCTCCGCCTGAAAAACGAAAAAGCGCTTCATTTTCTTTGATCTTTATTTTTAGTTTTTTGAGGTAACTGTCTTTTTCTAATGCTTTGTTTAATAATTCAGAGAGCTCTTTTTTATCAAGCGGATTCAGAACATATACCTGGCATCTTGAAAGGAGAGGGGAGATAACTTCAAAAGATGGATTTTCAGTCGTAGCTCCTATAAGGGTGACAATACCCTGTTCAACGGCTCCAAGCAAACTGTCTTGTTGGGATTTACTGAAACGATGAATTTCATCAATAAACAAAATGGGATTTGGTTTATCAAAAAACTGCTGCTTTTTAGCTTTGTCAATTGTTTCCCTTACATCCTTAACCCCAGAATTAACAGCACTCAGCATATTAAATGGACGATCCAATACATGGGCAATAATTTTTGCCAGTGTGGTTTTGCCCACACCCGGCGGTCCCCATAAGATGAAGGAAGGAATTTGTCCGGACTCTATTGCCTGCCTAAGTATGGCACCTTTTCCTGTAAGATGTTTCTGTCCGATATAATCATTAAGATTATTCGGTCTCATACGATCGGCAAGAGGCTGATTTGTTAGCATTCAACAATTCTTTAATGCATGTAAACTTAGGAACAAATTATGATTTCTGAAATTATTTAAGGTTTTGAAATAGCAAATTAGAATTTTTTCCTTTGCACGGTATAATTTATATTTGACATGAATTCAAATCCAGGATCGAATATGAAAGATAAAGTGGTAATAATTACCGGGGCCTCATCAGGTATCGGTTTGGCAAGTGCCAAAGCTTTTGCTAAAGTAGGCGCAAAGCTTGTGCTGGCAGCACGATCAATAGATAAACTCCATGCTATTGCCAATGAAATTGATCCATCAGGCGAAAATTGTTTAGCAGTAAAGACCGATGTTACCAGCGAAGAAGATTGCAAAGGCCTAATTCAAAAAACTATTAAAAAATATGGTAAGCTGGATATTTTAGTTAATAATGCCGGAATTTCAATGAGGGCATTGTTGGTTGATGTTGAAATGCATGTTCTGAGGAAAGTTATGGATGTGAATTTTTGGGGGACGGTTTATTGTACAAAATATGCGATACCCTTTTTGCAGGAATCAAAGGGAACACTTGTTGGGATTAGTTCTATCGCAGGCTTTCATGGTTTGCCGGGAAGAACTGCCTATTCTGCTTCTAAATTTGCCATGCATGGATTCCTTGAAAGTGTGCGGATTGAAAATATGAAATCTGGTGTTCACGTGATGGTTCTTGCAGCAAGTTTTACAAGTTCAAATATCCGAAAACATGCTCTGAATGAAAAAGGTCAGGAACAAGGAGAAACACCGAAACCTGAAGAAAAACTTACATCGCCCGAGAGAGTTGCAAAAAATTTAATCCGGTCAATCAGAAAGAAGAAAAGGACGAGAATTATGTCGTTTGAGGGCCAATATATGGTTTTGTTTCAACGGATTGTTCCTCTATTAACGGATCTGGTGATTTATAATAAATTTGCCAGCGAACCTAATTCACCTTTGAAATAATTTGAAAATGCTTAGCTCAGAAATAAAAATACGTGTTAGATATGGAGAGGTTGACAGAATGGGATATCTGCACCATGGAAATTATGCTTTGTTTTTTGAAGAAGGAAGGACAGAACTGCTTCGGGGTTTTGGTCTTTCATACCGTAAAATGGAGGATGATGGAATTTTGCTTCCTCTTCGCGAGATGAATATCAGATACATTAAGCCCGTTTTGTATGATGATGAGGTAGTGATTGAAACCAGGCTTATTCAGCGACCTACTGCAAAATTGGAGTTTGAGTATTTCATGAAGAATGTTTCAGGCGAAATATTATCTGAAGCCAAAACTACCCTTGTGTTTACTGATGCACGAACCAGAAAAGTAATTCGGGCACCAAAATATTTTCTTGATCTTATCTCATCATACTTTGATTAATTCATGCCTTGCAAACTCAATTCCTTTTATTCTCTTAATTTTGTAGGAAATATTTGTCTTGCGCATAACCGGCATGTCTTTGGAAAAAATAAATAAGAAGTATCTTGATCGTTATCAATCTGTATTGGTTTATCTTAATAATACAGGTTCTGACAACATGCAATCCTTGCTTGATAAAGCATTTGCTCTCTTATGTGAGAAAAGAAAAAATGATAAAACCTATTATAAGAAGGATTTAGTTACTTCTGTATTGGATGCATCAATAATTGCAGCAAGTGAAATTGGCCTGGGATATACCTCCATTATTAGTTTGTTTATTTTTCATGCATACTTTGGGGAAGAAACTGATGAAAAGGACATAAAGAAAACTTTCGGGGATGCTGTATTAACCATTATAAATGGTTTAGCGAAGCTTTCGGATATTAATAAAGAAACCACCTCTTCGCAAGCAGAAAATTTCAGAAAACTACTTCTGAATCTTGCCAGGGATGTAAGGGTAATTCTTATTCGATTGGCAGAGCAGACTGAGCTAATGCGTGAAATGAAGCAAATGATTGAGGAGGATCAAATTCAAGTTGCAGCAGAAGCTTCTTACTTGTTTGCCCCTCTTGCTCATCGTTTAGGTTTGTACCTCATTAAATCTGAGATGGAAGATCTTTCTCTTAAGTATACCGACAGATCTCGGTATAATAGGATAGCAAAAAAACTTGCTGCTAAGATGAAGGCCAGGAAGGAGTTTATGGATGAATTTGTTCAACCTGTAAAAATTGCACTCGACAAGCTGGGATTTGAATATGATATTAAGGCAAGACCAAAATCGATTTATTCTATTTGGACAAAAATGCAACGCAAAGGAGTTGAGTTTGAAGATATTTATGATCTTTTTGCTATCAGAATTATCTTAAAAAGTGAACTTAAAAATGAAAAGGCTGATTGTTGGCAGGCATACTCTGCTGTCACAGACATATATCAACCAAATCCTCTTAGGCTGAGAGACTGGATCTCTGTTCCCAAAACAAATGGATATGAATCATTACATACTACTGTAATTGGACCTAAGGGCAGCTGGGTTGAAGTTCAGATACGGACAGATAGAATGAATGAAATTGCAGAGAAGGGTGTTGCAGCTCATTGGAAGTACAAAGGATTGGAGGGTGAACAAGGCTTGGAAGAATGGCTTAGAAAAATCAGGGAGATATTGGAAACACCGGAACCTGATGCTGATAATTTTATTGATGATTTTAAACTAAGTCTTTATACCAAAGAGATTTTTGTATTCACCCCTAAGGGGGATTTGAGAAAATTTCCCGAGGGCTCATCAGTTCTTGATTTTGCTTATGATATTCATACTGACGTTGGGGCTTCATGTACAGGTGCCAGGGTGAACAGTAAAACTGTACCAATAAGGTACAAAATGCAAAATGGAGATAAAATAGAAATACAGACTTCAAAAAACCAATACCCAAAACTCGATTGGTTGAATTTTGTCGTTACTTCTAAAGCACAGAAAAAAATCCGTCAACAACTCAATGACGATAAGGTAAAAGAAGCTGAGAATGGCAAGGAGATAATAAAAAGAAGATTCAGAAACTGGAAGATAGAATACACAGACGAAGCAATTAGGCGACTTCTTAAACATTACAAACTTCCTAATGCCCAGGAATTTTATTGTGATGTCTCTCAGAATAAAATTGACCTGACAGAAGTGAAAGAGGTAGTTTCGATAAGCGAAGATATTCAGGAGTCTGGTTCAATGACATTAGAAGAGATTGAAACAACAAAAAAACCTTCAAAAAAAGGAGGTCCCGCAGAGGATTACCTGATCATTGATGAAAAAGTGGCAAATATAGATTATAAGTTAGCACCATGCTGTAGTCCTATTATGGGAGACAATGTTTTTGGATTCGTAACAATAAATGAAGGCATTAAAATTCATAGGACCAACTGTCCTAATGCTGTGCAACTGATTGGAAAATATGGCTATAGGGTTGTAAAGGCTAAATGGTCAAGAAGAAATCCGGAATCTATTTTCCCGGTGAATATTATTGTAACAGGCGAAGATTATTCTCGAATTCTGAAAAGTGTTTCTGATGTTATTGCCAAAGATCAGAAAGTGAGTGTGAGATCTCTTTCTATTGACGAACAAGATGGCATGTTTGTTGGTAAGATAAGCCTGTTTGTGCGCGATCTTGAGCATCTGGATTCTTTACTTGCTCAATTGAGCTCTATTAAAGGCATTTATTCTGCTGGTCGTGCCGAGAAAAAGTGAACATGAACTTTTAATTGTGATTTATCGTATATTTACAATGATAGATTTTAAAAATTGACATAATGCGATTTTTATTTATTATTCTTATTTCCTTTTTTTGTTTTGTACAAACAAGCTATGCTCAAGAGGAGCAAATGGAAAATGATCCTGATCAACTTGAAATTGTGATTGATGAAAAAGAAGCGATGGAAGAGCCAAACGATGTTAAACCAGAACGCTTACAAACTCATATTGAGGTTGGGACATCATTCACTTATTCTCCTAATAATTTCTACGGTCCTTCAATTTATGTGGCACCTAGTTTATCTTATCTTGTTACACCTCGCTTGACTTTATCCGCTGGTGTTGCTGTTGAACGTTCGAATCTTTATTTTATGGAATCTCAAGCGGCAAATAATGATGGAATGTTGCCAATGACTCGTGCCTACCTTTTTGCCAGAGGAAGCTATATGTTAACACCAAAATTGGCACTTAGTGGTACTGTTTACAAAACCATCAATGATGTTCCAAGACGGGAAAATGTATTATATCCTTACAACTACAATTATCAGGGGATGAGTTTGGGTTTGAATTACAAATTTAACAGTTCATTTTCTATAGGCTTTCAGGTGAGTACCCAAAGCGGTAATTACAGTTCAAATGGATTGATTCCTCCTTCAGGATATGTATATGTCCCTGGTTTTTAAGAACTACTAACTACTAACTTCTATCTACCAGCCCCTCTTTAATTCTTCTTATACAATGAATTTGCTTCATCCACTGATGTCTCGGTGTTTATTGTTGCTCCTGCTAAAGCATCTATATCTACATTGATTGTATCAAATTTAACCTCTTCGGGAGTTGTATAAGCAATTTCCAAGAGTTCTTTCTGAGTATACTCAACTCTGCCGGAAAGAAAGACAGGTCTGTTCATATTTGTAAGCCGGGTAAGGTAGGAAGCAGGATTTTCAAAAGGAATTACAAATGCTTTGCCAGCCGTTCCGGCAGAATCTACGTAGCTAAAAAATGGCAGTGTAAACATCCCATCCATTCGTTTGCTGGCAAATACTATCCAACGACTGTTGCCAGACCATGAAGGGAAGCTTTCAGTCTTGTCACTATTCACCGGTAGTTTGGTGATTTCATTATTGTCAATATTCAGAATGTATAGATCGCTTGTTGGATTGGTAATATTAAAATATCCATAATTAGCCATACAAAATATGACATGCTTTCCATCAGGAGATACCTGTGGAAATGAAACACTCAGTCCGGTATTTTCTGAGGATATCAGCATTTCTGCTTTTCCCCATTTTCGATTTTCCTGATCAAATTTGATACGCATCAAATCAAATTTTTCCAGGCTGTCAGGTAAGTATTTATAATCATGGTGAGCTTGAATATAATAGAGGTATTTTCCATCCGGAGACCAGGTGGGTAGATTCTCAAAATCTTTAGAGGCAAGCTCGGGCGTAGTAAATACTTCATTATTGTACAAATCATAGATCACAATATCTGAAGCATCATCTCTTATATGAGAAATCCTGTCTCCACTACCAAAAAAATTCTGATGTATTTTGTTTGTAGAAAATGCAATGTATCTTCCTTCGGGATGCCATGCAGGATAAACAAATGAAGACAGTGTGTAATGAGTTTTAGTCGATAACCACAAAGTTCTTTCTTTTGTTTTTATCAATGTTCCACTGGGTGACATACGCATGTGGAGGAGCATGCTGTTTGGATCTCTATTTTGAAAAGTATGACAATGAATGCAGTTACTTTCAGTATTCTGATTGGATATAATGTCTGATTCATAGAAGTTTTCCAGGCTTCGCTGTACTATTGCCATATTATTCCATAAAATCATCGCCGTATTAATTCTGCGATATGCAATATAGGGATCAATGGAGTCTTTCGAAACCCTATTTTCAATTCTTCTGAATTGCTTCCAAACAGATTTGTTATCCTTAACAAACACATCAATTTTAATACTACCTCCAGTATTGTTTACCAATAGTTTCCGCCATTTTTTTTCAGGAATGATAATCTCAGATGTTACTGATTTCACTGAGAATCCGGAAGGATCATCAGCATTAAATTTAACAAGGTATCGGATGCCTTCCTCATTAACTATGAAATTCATCGGAGCTATGTTCGGCGGAATTATAATAGAGCTGTAATCGGGTAAAATATTGGGAAGGATGTCAATAACCAGAGGCTTTCTTATGGAAAGATCTTTGCAAGAGATCATTATGATCAAAAGGCATAAAAAGGAAACATATTTTCTAATACGAATCATAAACTCTTCTTTTTTACTTTAATGCCGGTTACTTTCGGACTCACGTATCGAACATAATACCAATACGTATCACCAAAACCTTGTTTGAGATCTTTCCTGGCAGACTTTATATCCATTTTATGTTCAATCAGTGTTTTATTGAATTGAGAAAATCTATTTAGAATAGCATTATCAACTGAAGAAATGATTTGTTCCTGAGGAGCATCTATACTTAGGTAATATAAAAGCGATGCCTCCTGATATATTTTAGGCATTCTTGAATATCCAATTCCATTTAAATAAGTTGTAAGATAATGCCTGAATTTTCCTAAATCACTTTCAAGCAAATAATATGTCATTAAATATTCAAAAGCCATTTTATTACTCTGATCTGTGTCCAGAATCTGCATCATATTCAGATCGGGCTGATGATTATTAATGTACACAATATTGTAATTAATTTTTTTGTTGCCAAAAATTGATTTTTTCAATTGCATAGCATCCTTATCGTTCAGACAGCCTAGCAATTTGTTTGCTAAATCTTTGTGTACAATTGATTTTTTTAAAACCAAAAGGTATTTTCGAGCATCAGGATAATCATTGAGTAGTATTGAACAATATGCCAATCTTATTAGTATTTCAGGGGAATATAAATGACTTGTTTGTGCCTCCAATGCCCAATATTCTGAAGCTTTGACAAAGCCCATATCAAAGAATAAATTGCTATTGTGCATAGTACATTCGCGAGTAAAAGTCTTAGTAAGAAACAGTGTTTGTTCACCCCATTCCTGAGGAACAAGAAACAAATCATGAGGCATCTTGCCGGCATGGAATAATGACTGATTTAAGAGAAACCTGGATATTCTGTCATCCATTCCAACCTGATTTCTG
>CAYWBC010000036.1:0-26668 GCA_964456285.1 uncultured Bacteroidales bacterium | reverse complement strand
TAATTTTCCCCACTTTTTATTGCTTGCGTAATATTCAATCTCAGCATTATACTTTCCTTCAAAAACATACAGCCAATTGAAGAAGATTATATTCAAGACAAGAAGGAAAACTAAAATCCAGACTCTTTGAATAAAGGCAGGTATTTTATTTGAGAGATCTTTAATCCGTTTATTATCTGCAAATAAACCAATAAGAATAACTACAATAATGTGAAATACAATAATATGCCAATAGCTAGAAATTGACATTCTTGGATTGGATGCTGCAGCCTCAAAAAAAATTGCCTTACAAACATGAACTCCTTTAAATACATAAGTGAGAATAGCAAGTACTAAAATATTAAGAGGGATGGCAATGTATTTTCCGGACGATTTTAAAGAGAATATCTCATCAGTTATAAGAAACACTAATAGAGCAAAGCTTACGAGCATATCAAACACAAAAAAAACTATTGCTAAGGCAAACATTTGAATGATTATTTTAAATCCAATTCTTATCTTGCTTAACATGCGATTGCCAATAAGAAATAGTCCGGCAATCAGAAAAATCAGAATGCTTTCAATGCCAAAACTGTAAGTTTTTAATGAGGCCAGGAGAAGAATTGCAGGAATGAATTCAATTCCCTTTAATGTTGTGTTTTTCGAAAGATCAAAAAGTTTTCTATATACCAGGGAAAGTATGATTAATAGAGAGGTGACTATTAAACTTCCAACAATGGGGTAATGCATAAATTGAAGAAGAAAATTTGAGAGGAGTATTATATTGCAATTATTTTGTGTTTGATAATATTCTAAAAAAGAACTCTCGAAAGCAAAAAATGGTTGTAACTTAAGATAAAGAATATCAGGTGAGTATACCTTATAAATGATGATGAAAAAAAATATTCCAAACAGTATATTATAAATAATATCTGGTAGAAGAGAAGAAATTTCTTTCTTAGATATGATCTTAAATTTCATCAGGGTTTTTTTCAGCCTTCTAATATAGAAATAATTACTAAAAATCAAGTGTAATCATTATAATTGTGGATGATGAGATCACTTCAAAAGGTGAAATTAATATAAGAAAGATAGATATTTGCGGAATATAATATTTAAAACGCCATAATTCTTATTTAGAGATGAAATACTCAGAAGCAATATCAGGAAGAGTTTTTATTGTAAGGCTTGAAGATGGTGAAATTGTGCAGGAACAGATTGAGAATTTTGCCGCTAAGCAAGGAATACAATCAGCAAAAGTACAATTGCTTGGTGGTGTAGATAAAGGAAGTAAAATAGTTGTTGGTCCAAAAGAGAGCAGATCTTCAGTTATCACTCCAATGATTATTACCCTGGATGATATGCATGAAGCGGTAGGAAACGGAACCATCTTTCAGAATGAGAAAGGAATACCAAAATTACATTGCCATCTTACTTGTGGAAGAAATGAAAAAACCATATGTGGAGAAATTCGGGAAGGTGTGAAGGTATGGCATGTGATGGAAGTAATTATTACAGAATTAGAAAATTGCCAGGCTGTGCGAAAATTAGATAGTACAATAGGTTTTGAACTTCTTCAGCCAGAAGACAATTAGAAATTATAGTCAATTATTCCTTAAAAACACCATTTTCATAGATTCCTTCCTGAACGGTTCCATCTGCCCAGGTATACATCCCCTTGCCATGAAATTTATTATTTACAAAATATCCGGTATACTTATCTCCGTTAGTATAAAAATAAATACCATAACCATTTTGTACTCCTTTTTTCCACTCTCCGGTATATTTTGATCCATCAACCCATTCATAGGTTCCCTGGCCATGTATGAGATCATCCTTCCACATTCCATCGTATTTATCTCCCTGTGGCGATGTAAGGGTTCCTAAACCATCACGATTGCCGTTAACAAAATTACCCTGGTATACGTATCCATTATCGTAAACATACTTACCAAATCCGTCAATACAAGACCCGGATACACATCCGGTTTCCTGTGCATTTATGCTCAAATTAATTCCGAGTACAATCAATACAACAATATGTCTTTTCATAGGATGATTTTTTAGCATTTCCACATATTAGTAAATGTATAAAGTATACATATTGTTTCAAAATATGATACATTGATTTTATCAGCAATTTTCAGACCACTATAAATTTTTTCAAGCTTTGATAAATAGAAGAGTACTTATCTGTGGAGGGGTAAGCTAAAGAAAAATGTGGTTCCTTCTCCAAAAGAGCTCTCAGCCCAGATAACCCCATTGTGCGATTCAAGGAATGTTTTACAGATTGAGATACCTAATCCTGAACCTCTTTCGCCTAATGTTCCTGCCGATTGGAAATCCTCAGGATTTTTTAATAACTGATTAAGAACATCAGGTTCAATGCCAATTCCATCATCATGAATAGAAACAATTACATTGTCATTTTCAATTCTGGAACTCAAAATAACCTCACTTTTCTGGTGTGAAAACTTAATTGCATTTGTCAGCATATTCCGAAGAACTGATAAGAGCATATTTTTATCAGCACTTAATTTTATTTCATCAATCTTATTAATTGTTGTAACAAATTTAGCTGCTGCGAGGTGACTGGTGTGTTCGATAGATTTTTCAGCAAGTTGTTGTAGATTTATTTCTTCAAAAGAGGGTGCTATATTTTCCTTACTGCATTTTGTCCAGGTAAGCAGGTTTTCAAGTAAATCATAGGTAGTATCGGCTACCGGATAAAAGCTTTCTAACAAATTTTTGGCTTCATTCATATCCGTCATCCCTTCAGAAATTGCTTTAGCTGCACTACGCAGGGCACCTACAGATCCTCTTAAATCGTGACCAATAATAGAAATAAGTCTTTCCTTCGATTCATTGGCTAATTTTAATTCAAGCATCAACTTCTGGTTCAGTTTCTGTCGCCTGGTGACAAGAATAAAAGTAATGATCATACTCAGAAGAAGGAGAATTGAGAGAATAGTAAGAATTATAAATAACTTCTTCTGTTTTTCCAGGAGTTTTAATCTGCTTTCCTGCTCCTTAACTTTGTATTTGGTTTCAAGCCCAAGAATTAGAGACTGCTTTGTATTTTCACGAAGTGAATCCTTCATATCACAATACATGAGAGCGTAATCCAATGCTTTCATGTAATTCCCTTCCGTCCGATAAACTTTATACAATACTTCATAATTATCAATAACAATATCAGTGGCTTCTAATTCCTCAGCGAGCTTTATTGATTTATTGGCAAAACTTTTTGCTTTTTCATATTGCTTCAATTTAAAGTATGTATTTGAAATGTACTGCTGATCCATACACATCAAATATTTTTGATCATCAAGCATATCATATTTATAAGCCTCAAGATGGTAATACAATGCAGAATCATATTCTCCCTGTTCTATAAAAACATTGCCAATATTACTCAACGAATATGGATCAGGTCTTCCTGTTTTTAATATTTCATACTTATTTGTTTTTCGGAGATATAAAAGAGCAGAATCATACATTTCCAGGTTGGTGTATATCAGTCCCAGATTATGCAGATCAACAACAATAAAACTTGAATCACCAGATTTTGAACTGTTGTATAATGATTTTTTATTGTGATAGAGTGCTTTTCCGTAATTCTTCAAAAATGCATGAACAGTAGCAATACGATTATGACAAAGGCTTATGAGTTTATTATCTTCTCCGGCAATATCGAGAGCTTTGTATGCCATTTCAAGCGAAGTATTATATTCGCCTATCAATGAATAGAAGTCGCAATGCCTTAGAATGCTTATAACTATTGAGTGAGTCTCCTGCAATTTTTCAGCAAGTTGTTTTGCTTCTACTGCATACGAGAAGGCTTCAACTGGTTTGTTGGATTGTAAAAGTGCATTTATATCCAGACATAAATCCAGTCTACTTGTATCAGAAGTTTCTTTTTCAAGAACTAGTATTAGACTATCTGCTTTCTCTCGCCACTCTTTTGCTTGCAATGGCATGAAAAGAAGTACCATTACAAGGAATGAAAATACTCTTTGTAACATTCTGGTTGAATTTTCAATTGCAAAGAAACAAAGAATTATTAAAAGAAGCACATTCTTATAAGCTTTGATATGTTCTTTTCTTTTCAATAGCGTGGGTCTTTTTTAAGTGGCAATTTTGCCATTTTATGTACTTCAATGCTTGGAAAGTCGAATTCTTCTACTACTTTGCCAAGTATGAGGTAGATGCCAGAACCTCGGAAAGGGTATTTTTTTAATGAATCGGGGAAGTTTACAGTATCAAAAAATTCTCCGTCAATGTCCAGAAAACAGCCAAAATGCATCCATTCTCTTTTTACTGTACGAACGTTTTTCACCGTTACTAAATTGCCAAGAATACGTATTATTTTTCCAACATGGGTTTTCAGATCATGTGCACGAAACTCTCCTCTGTACTTTGTTTGAAGCATATCAAACATACTCATTGATACGGGAAAACCAAGGAGTTCCATCTCATCATAGGCATCTTCAATGCTATTCTGTGTGAGTGGGGGTAGTTGAAAGCTTCTTGGCTTTTCAGAGAAAAGGGATTGGGATACTGTTTTTTTTATGCTTTTACCCATTATCATGTGGGCCTCCCAGAGTAGTTCTTTCTTTGATTTTCCAGTAAAGCGCATAGTATTGAGACGTATGAGAATAACCATTTGTTCATTTCCAATGTGTATTCGCGAGATAAAATCGTGGAGATCTTTGTATTTACCATGAGCTTCGCGTTCTTCAACAATCTGTTTGGCCAGCTTGACTTCAAGGTTCTGAACATGTACAAAACCAATGTAGATATTTCTGTCATAGATAGTAGTATTGTAAAGACTATGATTAACGCAGGGCAAATGAATATCAGCTCCGCATCGTCTGGCTTCATTAAAATATACCCATGTGCGATAAAAACCGCCAAAATTGTTGATAACAGCTACCATAAATTCATGAGGAAAATATGTCTTAAGAAACAGGCTCTGATAGCTTTCAACAGCATAGGATGCCGAATGCGCTTTTGAGAAGGCATAACCTGCAAATGAAGCTATCTGACGCCAGACTTCTTTTGTAAGTTCAATACCATAACCGCGCTCTGCACAATTGCTGAAAAATTTTTCCTGGATCTCCTCAAACTGAATTCTTGAGCGAAATTTTCCTGCCATAGCCCTGCGCAGTATATCGGCATCAGACAGGTCAAGTCCGGCAAAATGGTGACAGATCTTGATAACATCTTCCTGGTATACCATTACGCCGTAGGTTTCTTCAAGCTGTTCTTTCATAACAGGATGCAAATACTCGAAACCTTCAGGATCATGAAAGCGATTGATGTATTCCTTCATCATACCCGATTTGGCTACGCCAGGTCGGATAATGGAGCTGGCAGCAACCAGGGTCAGGTAATTGTCGCAGTGCAGTTTTTTTAACAAGCCCCGCATGGCTGGACTCTCCACATAAAAACAACCGATAGCTTCTCCCTTATAAAGCCTGTGGTTTACTTTTGGGTCCTTCTTAAATTTTTCTACCTGGTGTACATCAATTTTTTTCTTCTTATTCTGAAGCACAAGCTCGGCGCAATCGTTGATATGACCGATGCCTCTCTGACTAAGAATATCAAGTTTTTCGAAACGCAGGTTTTCAGCTACATACATGTCCCATTGTGTTGTGGGTAATCCTTTTGGAGGCATGTCAAGTGCTGTATAACAGGTGATTGGATCTTCCGAAATAAGGATTCCCCCGGCATGCACACTGCGTATGTTGGGGAAGTTAACGATCAAACTTCCTAACTCAAAGAGTTCTTTGGTAATCTGATCACGCTTGGTTTCATCACCCGGATTTCTTACCAGTGCGTCGATCTCTTCTTTGGGCAGACCGCGGACTTTTCCCAGCTCACGAAATATTGACCGGTCTTTGAATGTGGTAATGGTTCCTATCAGGGCAGTGTGCTCTTTTCCGTAGCGTTTGAAAATATAGTCCTGCACCTCGTCACGGTCTTTCCATGAATAGTCAATGTCAAAATCTGGGGGGCTGGTGCGTTTGGGATTGATGAAACGTTCGAAATAAAGGTCAAGTTCAATGGGATCAACATCGGTAATTTTCAGGCAATAGGCCACGATACTGTTTGCCCCACTGCCCCTGCCTACATGGTAAAATCCCCGGCTCATGGTATAGCGTATAATGTCCCATGTTATCAGGAAATAGGAAGAAAACCCCAGTTTATCAATTACCTCCAGCTCGTGCCTGATCCTGCGTTTTGCTTCTGCATTGTCGGGGCCATAGCGATATAGCATGCCATCAACAGCCAGTTTCTCAAGCAGGAGTTTATCGTCGTATCTGCTGCCTGAAAATACCCGTTTGTTTTTTACCGTGTGAAAATCAAAATCGATGCTGCATTGTCTAAGAATTATATCGGTAGTTTTCAGTATTTGAGGGTAGTCTTCGTATGTTATTTTGAACAGGTCGGGGGAGAGAAATTTTTCTTCCTGCAGTCCCAGATCATTTGGTGCAAGCTTGGTAAGCAGGGTATTTTTATCAATTGCCCTGAGGTATTGGTGTACGAGGTAATCATTTTTAGTTCTGAAGGTTACAGGATGAAATGCGAGTAGTTTATTTTTCAGGTTTTTTAGTGGCGATGACATGAGTTTACGAACTTCACCCGGCCGTATGCCTACAAATTCATGATCTTTAAGTTTTCGTGGCAATTTATTGCTGAAGGGATATATACTTAAGGCATTGTTAAAAACCGGGGGGCAGGGTGGAAGAGGAGTTTTATTCAGATTGTGCCAGGTAAGAAACTCGTTGATCTCCCTGAAACCTTTGTTGTTTATGGCAATAACAACATACAGCAATTGATGCTGCTCATTCCGAAACTCAACACCTGCTATTGCTTGTATGTTCTGCTTTTTGCATTCACGCACAAAATCGATCGTACCGGTGGTGTTGTTGATGTCGGTTAGTGCAAGTGCATTTATTCCATGCCTTGCTGCCTCACTTACGAGCTGCTCAGGTGACAGTGTACCATGCCGCAGACTGTAATAGCTGTGACAATTCAGATACATACCGGCAAATTATTGCCCGGAAAACGGCGAAGGATTTTCAGTGATCAGCAATCCCTTGTACTTATTCCTTTGTAAAACCCTGTGTGTGAATTTCACAAGCTTTTCATAAGAGTACTTTTCAAATTCTTTGGGGACACTTAATTCAGACCACCCTTCATTTGGTTTCGATATAAATACTTTTGCTTTCATATATATTATGATTATATTATAATCAAACATGAGATTATAATATAATACATTTTTCAAACTTAGTATAGAAAAAGAAAGTTTTTTTGAGAAATATTTAAACTCTGAACAGATACATTTGTCCAATCACTAAAACCAGAAGCCCAGGCAAATGTGAGCTTTAAGTTGTCTGTTATTTGCCTGCATCAGAGTAAGTTCTACAGGTCCCGCCAGGCTTTTATAAACATATGATAAACCTGCGCCCATAATGATATCTCCTTCACCCAATAATTGCTCATACCGATCTGCTGTATCGCCGATATTTAATTTAGCGATCAAATAGTGATCACCATAAATGTTCCATTGAAAATCTGATCTGAATACGATCAAATTTTTAGTCTGAATCTCCATGAAATCATATCCAACAAACTGGACTGCAGATAAATTTATTTGGGTATTATTTATGCCTCCATAGAATAATTGATTATCCCATGGTACATCATTACCCTGAACTGAGGCAGTGTAAATTCTTGGAATGATACTGAATTTTGGTACTATTTTTATTGCCTGATTGTAATAGAAGTAATATCGATAAAAGTCTGGATCTTGGTTGTCCTCATATTCAAGCACTGAGCCATAATTTATTCCTGCATTAAGCTTTATGCCTGATTTAGGATACCACTTGTCATCGAAAGAATCAAAAATTAGGCTGATGTCAAATTTTAATGTGTTGGATGTTGATTTATCCACTGGTGAATTGACAAGATTTGGTCCCTGTGAAGCATACTGGTATTCAGAACCAATGTAAAGATTAAAATTTTTATTGATTTCATAAAACAGGAAAACTCGAGGACTACTTTGGATATAATGAAAATTACTCGTTATGTCACCTATACTATCATAAATATAGGGATCGTAGGTTTGATAGGAATATGAAATCCCAAGATTTGGTATTATACTAAATTTAGATTTTCGATTCCCAGTTTTTGAACTCCAGCTAGTGAAGATAAGGTTTTCAACTTTGTAGCGTTGGTATGCACTGATTATGGCATCAACACTAAAGCGAAGAGACTTTTTTCCTATCCTATATCTTTGTGTAAAGTTTAAAAGCATTCCTGCTTTAAAAACCGAGTTATAATGAACTCCAAATTGAAAAAGTTGAGGCGGTTTTTCAGTTACATTTACAAATAGTATGTTTTCTTCATTTTCAGATTCGATTCTATAGGCAACTTTTGTAAATAGTTGACTTCCGTAGGCACGTTGAATTGCGCTTGTGAGCATCCCTTTATCATATGTTCCGGGAATGTTCAGATTTAGTAATCTAGCTAATAATATTTCACTCGTTTTTTCACATCCTTCAAATCTTATTTTGTTTATTGTATAAGTATTTTGAGTTGGAGCTTTTTCAGTATCGATTCTACTAAATTGTTTAAGATTATCCGCCAGGGCTTTTAATTCATTGATTTGTTTTCTTGCTGCACGTTCACCTAAGGCAATAAGGCTGTCGGCATTATTAAAGCTCATTGCACCAAATCCTGTAAAATTCGGAATTATTAGAATATTGCATAATGCTTCGTTTTTCTCCTTAACATTTCTAGATTTTACAAATGTTGTCTGGTACAGGATACTTCCTACACTTCCGGGCATGTAGGGAGCATCGGTTTGAGCGCCTAATGATACTCCAATGATTATATCAATATCTTTTGCTTGTAAAGCCTCAACCGGAAAATTATCCGAGACTCCGCCATCGATAAGATACATCGAATCAATACAAACAGGAGCAAAGAGCGAAGGAATTGACATGCTTGCTCTTACAGCATCAGGAAGATACCCATGATCTAGTGTCACTGGGTTTCCATCCTCAAAATTAGTGGCAATGCAAAGAAAAGGTATTGGTAGTTTGCTGAAATCATTTACAGTAAGATAGGGCCAAACCAAATCACTGTATATTTCTGAGAAAGTTTGTCCTGCGCTTAGTCCGGAGGGAAGTTTTGGTTTGAATTTTTTTGCAGGAAAGGAAACAATATATCTGTCTTGTTCTACTTTATTCAAAATGGACAAATTTTTTCTATCGACTTCATCTGTAAAAAAACTTATCCAGTTAAGATTTTTTGCTATTTCACGAATTGAATCTGCGGAGTACCCCGTTGCGTATAAACCACCAATAATACTACCCATACTTGCACCTCCAATGTAATCAACTTCTATTCCCAATTCCTCTATAACTTTGATAACTCCAATATGAGCTAATCCTTTTGCACCACCACCGCTAAGTACTAATCCTACCTTCGGGCGTTGCTGAGAAAATCCTGGTGAAAAAATTAACAGATTTAGGTAAATGAAAATTGTGCCTATTCGATAATTCATTGAGAGATGATTTTGGAACTAAAATACAAAATCGAATGGCTTATTATGAAATATTATACTGTTTTTAATAAGGTATAGAGAATTAGTGATTTGTATTTTACTGAATCGTATTATCTTAGGTGCCTACATTATTTATAATTTACAAAATGTATATTCGGTCAGTAAAATGCGGTTTATTAACTATTTTCATTGTATTTCAGTCATGCAGTTTTAATATGTTTTTCTATGATCCGGTTGCTAATCCTGATTTGAAAATTGAGGCCAACCCAAATTTCCATGAAATATCTATTATTAACAAAACGGGCGACACACTTATTGGGGTACTTCTTGAGCCTGGTCCTGAAATAAACACAAAAGGAACTGTTTTATTAGTTCATGGAAACTCAGGAAATATTGATAGATGGACAGATAATGCGGTATACCTTTTTAACAATGGATACAGAGTATTGGTTTTTGATTATCAGGGATATGGGAAATCAACAGGAAAGCCAAATCATAAAAATGTAGTTACTGATACAGAGCTATTTTTAAATTACCTAAATGTGAGGTATGATAAGGTTATTCTATGGGGACTATCCTTGGGTGGAAATCTCGCTGTTAATGTAGCATACAGAAATCCCGACAAAGTGAATGCTTTAATTGTCGAGGCCGGTTTTACCTCACACAATCAAATTGCTCGAACCAAGGTTTCTCCTATTCTTAAACCTTTCGTAATTATTTCAGTCAGGTCTCCATATAAATCAAAGACAATCATTGAAAAAATACATATTCCTGTTCTGATTGCACACAGTCCAACAGATAAAATAGTTCCCTATGAAATGGGTGAGATGCTATTCAATAATGCAAATGATCCAAAATATTTTCTGGAGCTGAAAGGAGATCATTGTAGGGGCATACAAAATAATCTTAGAGAATATCTACAAATGATCAATAAAATCAGTGGAGAATAGTATTTTATTTTAATCTAATTCAGTTATAATTATTATCGAGTGGCAAACGATTCATTTAATTTTTAATTTCAATTCAATCAATTGAATTACATTTTCAACATCCTGATTGTTAAACATCTCTATTGTTATATTTCTGATAGCGCCTTTTCCCATCGCTATTTTTCTGGTATTTCTGAAATCGTTTTTAATGCTTTCCGGAAGATCACTTTTTAAAACCAGGTTTTCGAATTTATCTGAAAAGTAAAATGTCACTTTGAAGCCTCCTTCAAATATCTTTATCCAGAAAATGGTAGTTTTCTTTTTTAGAGTTCTGAAAAGCCAGCTTTTTCCATCGTTATAATATTTCCAAACCTCAGATACATCAGGATGATTTTCATGCAGATATTCCATTATTTTTTGCCAAAGGATGCTTTTATCTCCAATAATCGAAAACACTGAATCTTCAGTCGGCTCTACGAATTTATCTTTTAATACTTCTTGTTCCATAGTGTATTAATTTAAAGTTTTTTCTCTTCAAACATACTATTTTCGATTGACAACCCTATGTCAGTATAGGATAATTTTTGTTTTACAATATACTGAATTGTCAAGAGGCCTTACTTCCAGAGATATTCTTCTAATCCGGGTGGAAAGCTTTGAAAATCTCTGTCAGAAATCAACGTATTAATGTTTTTTCAATTCAAAAATATCTATTCTCCTGTCTCTTAAATTTCTTACACTACCAAATTGATTGAGCTCTCTTAACAGATCAATATCAACGTCAGCAATTAATATCATTTCCGTGTTTGGCGTAGCTTCCGCTTTAATTCCGTTTGTTGGGAATGCGAAATCGCATGGCGTAAAAACAATGGATTGTGCAAATTGAATATTCATATTATGCACTTTTGGAAGGTTTCCAACACTTCCGGCAATGGCTACATAACATTCATTTTCTATGGCTCTTGCCCGTGCGCAGTTTCTTACTCTGGAGTACCCATTTTGTGTATCTGTTAAAAAGGGAACAAATAAAATATCCATTCCCTCATCTGCCAGAATTCTGCTTAGCTCCGGAAACTCTGCGTCGTAACAGATCAATATCCCTATTTTACCGCAATCCGTGTCAAAGGCTTTTAATTCTGAGCCGCCCTGCATTCCCCAAATCTTAGCCTCATCGGGTGTAACATGTATTTTTTCAAATCGTTCTATACTTCCATCTCTTCTGCACAAGTAACCAGCATTATAGAGAAGCTTATTCTTAATCTCAGGCATGCTGCCTGTAATGATATTGATATTGTAAGAAATAGCAAATTCAGAAAATTTCTGAACAATACTGGTGGTATGTTTGGCAAGTTCTCTAATGGCTTCCGGTTCTGAAAGGTGATTGTTCTCTGCCATCAGGGGAGCATTAAAAAATTCAGGAAACAAAGCAAAATCTGATCGGTATCCGGAAACCGCATCAACAAAATATTCAGCTTGCTGCATCAATTCATTTAAATCTTTGTAGAGGCGCATTTGCCATTGAATTAATCCCAAACGAACAATTTTTTTCTTTGTAGCTGCTTTTTTTGAAGGTTTCTTGTAATAGATATTATTCCATTCCAATAAAACAGCAAACTCATTGGAAGCCTCGTCACTTTCAAGATATCCTTTCAATATTTTGGTTGGGTGAAAATCATTGGATATCTGAAAATTCAGAACCGGATCATCAATTTCTTTTCTTTTAACCTTTTCTATATATTCTTTGGGAGACATCTTTTCCGCATATTTATGATAATTAGGAATTCTCCCGCCAAAGGCAATTCCTCTTAAATTCAATTGTTCACACAATTCTTTTCTGTAATCATAAAGCCTTCTTCCAAGTCTTAATCCACGGAAATCAGGTTTGATAAATACATCTATGCCATAAAGCACATCACCTTCATCTGTATGTGTTTCGAAAGTATCATTCTCAGTAATGTCTTTGTAAGTATGCTGATCCTCAAACAGATTATATTCTACAATTATTGAAAGAGCACAGCCAGCCAGCAGATTATTTACTTTAATTACAACCTGTCCTTCAGGAAATTTATCAATCAGAGACTTGATGTGATGTTCTTCCCAGATCGAATCTGGCATATTATCATATACCAGTATCATCGCCTCTTTAAGTTCCTGGTAATCATCAAGTGTCAGAAATTGAAGTTTAATATTTTCTATGTCTTTTGTTTTCATTTCTGCATTATATTTTGTCTGGAATCTATTTCTACTTAGATGAATAAATTTCGGCCAATTTTATATTTTTCAATGATATTCAACACATATTTTAATATAAAATTTGAACTTGCAACAAGATTTGTATCAGACTAGGCTTCTGATTTCAAGACTCATACTCCTGTTATTTTGAATTAATTTAAATAATGAATTTTTATTGCAATCGTGTACGCACACGGTTTATATTTTTATATATTTGTTTCCCTTTAACCGTGTTCGTACACGGAAGTAATTAAAAATTGCTTTAGAAATCTTATAAATTGACTGGAAATCAGGATAATAGAATAAGAATTAAGGATATAGCAGAAAGAGCAAATGTTTCTGTTGGTACTGTTGACCGCGTTATACATGATCGTGGCGAAGTAGCTAAAAAAACACGCAGCCAGGTATTGGCAATAGTTGAAGAATTGGGATATACACCCAACCTTCTGGCAAAATCACTTGCATCAAAGAAACTATATAGAATTGCAACGCTCATTCCATTTGTTGGTTCCGATAATCTGTACTGGGAAAAACCTCAAATTGGAATTCGAGTTGCTGCTGATGAGATCAAAGATTTTAATACAAAAGTTACGATCTACACCTTCGATGTGAATTCGGAAGAATCTTTTTTGAATGCTTTCAAGCAAATTCTTGAAGAGAAACCAGACGGACTTATTTTTACTCCCGTTTTTTACAAAGCTTCCCATGAAATAATTAAAGTCTGTGAAGAAAAAAAGATACTTTATATTTTCATTGACACTAAACTGGATGCCTGTGAAAACCTGGCATATTTCGGGCAAAATGCAGAACAAAGTGGTTTTCTGGCAGCCAAGCTTCTGCACTTTGGATTGCCTGCTGAATCGGAGGTATTAATGTTAAAACCATTTACTAAAGAAGGTGTAAGTCATCATTTACAGCGCAGGGAGAAAGGTTTTCTATCTTTTTTTCAGTCTGAATCCAATACAAAAAGTATATTTACCCGTTCTCTGGAGGTGGATATTAACAATACCAAGGAGTTGTCTTCAGCTCTTGATAATGCACTAAACGGGAAAACATCTATTAAGGGTATTTTCATTTTGAATTCACGAGCATTCAAAGTCGGGAAATATCTTTCCGATAAAAAATTAAATCATCTTATGCTGATTGGTTACGATTTAATTTCAGAAAACCTTGATTTCCTCGAGCGTGGAATTATCAATTTCCTGATTGGTCAAAAACCGGAAGAACAAGGCTATAAAAGTGTTTCGGCTATGTTTAACCATTTAGTTTCAGGAAAAGTAATAGATAAAACAAATTACAGTCCTATTGATATCATCATGAAGGAAAATATAGACTATTATAAAAACTATAAATTTTAAAAAATGAATTCATTTGATTTTTTGAGTCTGAAAGATAAGGTTTGTGTAATAACCGGCGGAGCCGGCGTAATTGGCACGGCCCTCTGTAAATCTATGGCAGCCGTAGGAATAAAAGTTGCAGTACTGGATCTTAACAAGGAGCTGAGCCTGTCTCTGGCAGAACAACTTCAGAAGAAATACGGTGTTATGTGCCTCGGAATTGGAGCCAATGTATTGGATAAGGAATCCCTTGAAACGGCCAGAAAAGAAATTCACTCCAAACTTGGAAAAGTTGATTTCCTGATCAATGGAGCCGGCGGAAATTCACCCAAAGCTACCACTGCAGTTGAACAAATGACAGAAGCGGATATGAACGATCTGGACAAGACTTTCTTTGGCCTGGAAACCGATGGTTTCGATAAGGTATTTGCCTTGAATTTTACAGGTACACTTTTACCTTCAATCGTTTTTGCAAAGGATATGGCGGAAGAAAGATCGGGAGTAATCCTTAATATTTCGAGTATGAATTCTTATAGGCCGCTTACTAAAATTCCTGCTTATTCGGCGGCTAAGGCTTCAATAAATAATTTTACCCAATGGCTTTCAGTACATTTGGCCAAGATGGGAATCCGGGTAAATGCAATAGCACCGGGATTTTTTCTAACAAATCAAAACCGTTTCCTATTAACCGATGAAAAAACAGGAGAACCTACACCACGGGGTCTTAAAATAATATCAAGTACGCCCATGGGAAAATATGGCGAACCTGAAGATTTGCAAGGTACATTGTTGTTTCTGCTTTCTGATCTTTCCAAATTTGTAACAGGAGTAATCATTCCTGTGGATGGAGGATATAGTGCATTTGGAGGAGTGTAAACTGTTTATTATTAAAGTGAAAGAGCTATGAGTTTAGAATTAAAAAAAGAATGTAAATATTCCCTGCTTGTACCAACTAGTATGGGAGTTAGAATAACCCCATTAAATGGTCAGCCTGTGCATAGCAGCGATACATTTAAAATGCAGGCCACGAGTGCTGAAACCAATGTAGCCAGTATAGCATCATTTCTGGGTTTGCCGGTTAAAGTCCTTACCACATTTGTAAAAGGAAGTCCTATTGCACAGTTTATCAAGAATAATCTTAAAAACAGGCAGATGGATTTTGAAGGAGCTGAAGTTGATCAGGGAGATCCATGGGGATATCGTCATCAATTTAATATTGCTGACAGTGGATATGGATCACGAGGTCCAAGAGTACAAAACGATAGAGCAGGAGAAGTTGGCAGAACACTTAATGTTAAAGATTTCGATTTGGACAGGATATTTGGTGAAGAAGGTGTTCAGATAATTCATTTGTCCGGACTTATTGCTGCTTTGTCTAGAGAAACAAGTCAATTCTGTTTGGAGCTTGCAAGATCTGCTAAGAAATATGGAACACGCATATCTTTTGATTTAAATTACAGGGCTTCTTTTTGGAAAGGTCGTGAAAAGGAATTAAGCAAGATTTTTAGTGAAATAGCTTCTGTATCAGATATTCTTATAGGCAATGAAGAAGATTTTCAATTGTGCCTGGGTATCAAAGGTCCCGAAGCCGGTGGTATGGGATTAGAAGATAAAATTGACAGTTTTAAGGAGATGATCAACAGGGTAAAAGAAGCCTATCCGAATGCTTCAGTTTTTGCAACAACCCTTCGACAGGTTATTAATACCAATACACATCTTTGGGGAGCTATCATGCTTAATGAAAATGATTGGCATGTTGTAAAACCACGCGAGATTCATGTATTGGACAGAATTGGTGGTGGTGATGGTTTTGTTGGCGGTATGTTATACGGTATTTTGAAAAACTGGGATCCTGAAAAATGGCCTCAGTTTGGCTGGGCAACCGGAGCTTTGGCAACTACCTTCCTTACCGATTATGCTCAGCCTGCCGATGAGGAAATGGTATGGAGTGTTTGGGAAGGAAATGCAAGGGTAAGGAGATAAAACTCTATAAACTAAAATGATTTTTTAAACTATTTGGATCATGATATATTATAGCGAGGGATCGGAAACAACTGTTTTATCCGAAGCAGATCTTAAAGAAGGATTATTTGAAGGTTTGAAGAAATTGGGCGATCGCAAAAAAGTTTTGGCAGTTCCTCCTGATTTTACAAGATACCATTCTCAGGCAGGTATATTAACAAGTTTTAGCTATGATTATTACAAGAATAATCTTACCGACATTTTACCTGCTTTAGGAACTCATGCTCCAATGTCCGATTCAGAAATAGCAAATATGTTTCCCAATGTACCCAATGATTTGTTTCGAATCCATGACTGGAGAAATGATGTGGTTACTGTTGGTACTGTACCGGAGGATTACGTAGCTGAGATTACAGATAATGCTGTTAGCTATAGTTGGCCGGCGCAATTGAATAAATTGATTGTTGAAGGCAATCATGATCTGATTCTTTCAATTGGGCAGGTCGTTCCTCACGAAGTAATAGGAATGGCAAACTATAATAAAAATCTGTTTGTTGGAACAGGAGGAGCAGAAGGAATAAATAAAAGTCATTTTGTTGGTGCAGCCTACGGTATGGAACGTGTCATGGGAAGAGCCGATAATCCGGTACGTAAGTTATTGAATTATGCTTCGGAAAATTTCATTAAGAACATGCCTGTGGTTTATGTTCATACAGTAATTGGAAGAGGCGATGATGGAAAATTAGTAACCAGAGGGCTATATATTGGCGATGATGAAGAGGTATTTTTAAAAGCAGCTGAATTATCCTTGAAAGTAAACTTCACTATGCTTGAAGAACCATTGAAAAAAGTAGTGGTTTATCTTGATCCGTCAGAATTTAAAAGCACCTGGTTAGGAAATAAAAGTGTATATCGAACACGAATGGCGCTGGCGGATGATGCTGAATTAATTGTTCTTGCACCGGGATTGAAAGAGTTCGGAGAGGATAAAGAAATCGATCGTCTGATCAGAAAATATGGTTACAGAGGAACTCCGGCAACACTTGAAGCAACAGAGAAAAATAAGGAATTACAGGACAACCTCGGGGCTGCTGCTCATCTAATACACGGAAGTTCTGAAGGACGATTCTCTATTACATATTGTCCGGGTAAACTTACCAAAGAAGAAATTGAGAGCGTGAACTTTAAGTATGCATCTTTAGAGGAGATGACTAAGTTATATGATCCGGAAAAATTGAAAGAAGGATATAATCAACTTCCTGGTGGAGAAATTATTTATTATATTTCCAATCCAGCGGTTGGATTATGGGCATACAAAAAACGATTTGAAAGTACATGATAAAAATTTGATGATATAATAAATTACACCTATTTTTAAAATGAGTTAAACAGTTTAAACTTAAAAGCATAAATACAATTATGGAAAAATTGGCAGATATTGGATTAATTGGATTGGCTGTAATGGGAGAGAACCTGGTTCTTAATATGGAACGCAATGGATATACAGTTGCAGTATATAACCGTACAGTTGAAAAGGTAGATAAATTTGTTAACGGTCGTGGAAAAGATAAGAACTTCATTGGAGCCCACTCTGTTGAAGAATTGGTTAAATCGCTTAAACGACCAAGAAAAGTGATGATGCTTGTTAAAGCAGGCCAGGCTGTTGATGATTTTATCGAAAAAATAATTCCTTACCTGGAAGAGGGTGATATTATTATCGATGGTGGCAATACACATTTCCCCGATACTATAAGAAGAGCGAAATATGTTGAGAGCAAAGGATTTCTGTATATTGGTACCGGCGTTTCAGGCGGTGAAGAAGGCGCATTGATGGGACCTTCTATTATGCCCGGTGGATCGCCAAAAGCATGGGAATCAGTTAAGCCTATTTTCCAGGCAATATCTGCAAAAGTGGAAGATGGATCACCCTGTTGCGATTGGGTCGGCGAAGGGGGAGCGGGCCATTTTGTTAAGATGGTTCACAATGGAATTGAATATGGCGACATGCAGCTTATTTGTGAAGCTTACCAAATTTTGAAAGAGTTATTAGGTCTTACACCTGCTGAGATGCATGAAGTTTTTGCTGAATGGAACAAAGGTGACCTTGATAGCTATCTGATAGAAATTACAAGAGATATACTCGGCTTCAGAGAAGATGGCGAAGCCCTGGTAGAAAAAATTCTTGATACCGCCGGACAAAAAGGTACAGGAAAATGGACCGGTGTGGCAGCGCTTGATCTGGGTGTTCCACTAACGCTTATTGGAGAAGCTGTATTTGCCCGTTGCTTATCGGCTCAAAAAGAAGAACGGGTTGAGGCATCAAAGGTTTTGAGTGGACCGAAACCAAATTTTACCGGAGATAAAAAAGCTTTTATTGAAGATATAAAGCAGGCATTGTTTGCTTCAAAGATTGTTTCCTATGCGCAAGGTTATGTACTTATGCGTGAGGCAGCAAAAGAATTTGGCTGGAAACTAAATAATGGTGGAATTGCCCTGATGTGGCGTGGTGGTTGTATCATCCGATCGGTTTTCTTAGGAAATATCGAGGAAGCATTTGATAAAAATCCTGATCTGACTAATCTTCTGCTTGATCCTTATTTCAAAGATAAAGTGGAAGCAGCACAAGCAGGCTGGAGAAGAGTTATTGGTGCTGCAGTGGCAAATGGAATTCCGGTTCCTGCGCTGGCAACTGCGCTTATATATTTCGACGGCTATCGTTCTGAAAGACTTCCTGCAAACTTACTTCAGGCACAGCGCGATTATTTTGGTGCGCATACTTACGAAAGAATTGATAAGCCCAGGGGCGAGTTTTTCCATACCAACTGGACTGGTAGGGGTGGAGATACAGCTTCGTCAACCTATACTGTTTAATATATCTATAACTAATAACTGAAATATGACTTACAAATCTATCAATGAAGCAATCGGCAAATACAGATGGACAATATGTTCGCTCGTGTTTTTTGCTACTACAATTAATTATCTTGACCGAAATGTACTGGGTCTGCTAAAATCAACTTTAGCCGGCGATGGTGTTTTTGGTACTGATATTGGAAATCAGGAACTATATTATTCTTATGTTGTCATGGCTTTTCAAGTCGCTTATGCGACTGGAATGCTAATTGCCGGAAGATTCATTGACTGGATCGGTACAAAAAAAGGTTATGCCTACTCACTTTTAGGATGGAGCATTGCTGCCATTGGACACGCATTCGGCCATTCTACAGTTTCTTTTGGATTCTGGCGCGCAGCCCTGGGATTATCTGAAGCTGGAAACTTTCCGGCTGCCAATAAAACTATTGCAGAATGGTTTCCAAAAAAAGAAAGAGCTTTAGCAACTGGTATCTATAATTCTGGTGCTAACATTGGCGCCATTGTGGCACCTTTAACAGTACCCTGGATTGCCATAAATTGGGGTTGGGAATGGGCATTTGTTCTAACCGGTGCTATAGGTCTTATATGGCTGTTTTTTTGGTACAGAACATATTCTTCCCCAGCCGACAAACTAGAATCTGGAAAATTGTTACAGGCTGAATATGATTATATACACAGTGATATAGATGAGAAAGAGGAAAATACTCCAGAGAAAGCTAAAGAAAAAGTATCGTGGCTTAAGCTTTTAACTTTTCGTCAAACCTGGTCTTTCTTTTTCGGTAAATTTTTAACAGACCCAATTTGGTGGTTCTTTTTATTCTGGTTACCAGCATTTCTTGAAGGAGAAAATACTCGTAAGATCGCTGATTTTATGGCAGTAAATCCCGGCTACTCGGGTGAAACATCAGATATTCCCGGTATAATTAGCTGGCCATTTGCTGTTGCGGTTGTATATACCATTTCTACCTTTGGATCTGTGTTTGGAGGTTGGGTGCCTAAGAAACTTATGAATAGTGGTATGGTTACTTATAAAGCCCGTAAACTATCTATGTTTATCTATGCTCTATTTCCTCTATCCATTTTGTTTGCAAGCAGAGTAGGACAGATAAATACATGGTTTGCTGTACTTATCATCGGATTAGCCTGTGCAGCTCATCAGGCATGGTCAGCTAATATTTTCACAACTGTGTCGGATATGTTTCCTAAAAAAGCTGTAGCATCCGTTACAGGTATTGGTGGTATGGCAGGTGCATTGGGAGGAATATTAATTGCATGGGCTGCAGGTTTACTTTTTAAACATTTTGCACAACTGGGAAAACTTGAGATTGGATATGGGATAATGTTTGTTGTGTGCGGACTTGCCTACGTTTTAGCTTGGTTGGTAATGCATTTCTTTGTTCCAAAAATGAAACGAGTTGAACTTTAAAACTCGACACTGGATTAATATAAAGAGCTTACATTAATAAATACAAATTTAATATGAGTCATATAAAATATGAAATAAGAAATGCTTCGCATCCTGAGGATGCAAAGCACTATGATACCCAGCGAATTAGAGACGAATACCTTGTTCAGAATCTATTTCAGAAAGATCTGATCAGCATGGTATACTCTGATTATGATCGATTTATCGTTGGAGGTGCATATCCTGTTAGTAAGGAAATAAGCCTTGATGCTATTGATCCTCTTAAAGCACCCTATTTTCTGGAACGTAGAGAATTGGGGATAATTAACATTGGTGGAGAAGCCAAAATCACTCTCGATAACGATGTATTGACTATTGGACATAAGGAGGCCTTATATGTGGGCATGGGAACTAAAAAGGTTCTGTTTGCCTCCTCTGAAAAGGGAAATCCTGCAAAACTTTATTTTAATTCAGCACCTGCTCATAAGGAATTTCCTTCTAAAAAGGTTACTCTGGCTGATGCTGCTGTCGCGGAAATGGGAAACCTCAGTTCCTCTAATGAACGGACTATTAATAAACTACTGGTTCATGGTGTGGTAGAAACCAACCAGCTTCAAATGGGAATGACAACTTTTAAACCGGGAAGTGTATGGAATACCATGCCTTGTCATACTCATAGCAGACGTATGGAAGCATACTTTTATTTTGAAGTACCTGAAAATCAGGCTGTTTGTCACTTTATGGGACAACCTCAGGAAACGCGTCATATCTGGATGCATAACGAGGAAGCTGTAATCTCTCCTACATGGTCGCTCCATGCTGGAGCTGGCACTGCCCAGTATACGTTTATCTGGGGTATGGCCGGAGAAAATCTTGATTATGGCGATATGGACATTGTTCAACCTTCGGAATTAAGATAAAATAAAATCAAAAGTCACTAGTCTCAAGTTACTAGTGACTTCTGATTTAAAACTTGAGACTAGAAACTAGAAACTTTTTTATAATGATTAACGAATTATTTAATCTAACCGGAAAAGTTGCCCTGATTACAGGCGGCACACATGGTATAGGAATGGCAATTGCTACTACCCTGGGAAAGGCTGGAGCCAAAATAGTAGTAAACGATATATCTGAGGATAAACTAAAATCATGTAGAGTTGAATATGCAAAACTTGGTATTGATGTTTATACACTGGTATTTGATGTCACCGACGAAAAGGCTGTTGATAAAGGTATTTCTGAAGTTGAAAAAAATGTAGGCCCTATCGATATCCTGGTAAACAATGCAGGTATTATAAAGAGAATTCCAATTCTGGATATGCCTGTTGAAGACTTTAAACAGGTAATTGATATTGACCTAGTAGCTCCTTTGATTGTAGCAAAAAGGGTAGCTCCGGGCATGATTGAAAGACGACAGGGTAAGATCATCAATATGTGTTCAATGATGAGCATATATGGCAGGAATACAGTTTCAGCATATGCATCAGCTAAGGGTGGATTGAAATTGCTCACTTCCAATATGTGCTGTGAGTGGGCCAAGTATAATATCCAGATCAATGGAATTGGCCCGGGTTATATTGCCACTGCTCAGACTGCTCCTATCCGGGAAGGAAATCATCCATTCAACGATCTTGTTATGACCCGAACTCCGGCTGCTCGCTGGGGTGAGCCCGAAGATGTTGGAAATGCAGCGCTATTTTTAGCCTCAAAAGCCAGCAACTTTGTGAATGGTCATATTCTGTTTGTTGATGGGGGTATACTTGCCAATTTTGGCTATGTGAAGGGAGAGAACGATTTATAACCAGTTTCGGGTTTATAGTTTAGAGTTCCATGTATATTCTCTTGGAAAATTCTAAACATTAAACTCGCAACACGAAACTTATTGATATGAAACAATTTATGGATGACAATTTTCTCCTGCAAACTAAAACAGCGGAGCTCCTGTACCATGAACATGCTAAAAAACTACCGATAATTGATTATCACTGTCACCTGATTCCCCAGGAAGTTGGTGATGATAAACAATATGAAAACCTCACTCAGGCATGGCTTTATGGCGATCATTATAAATGGCGGGGCATGCGATCGAATGGGATTGATGAGAAATATTGTACTGGCGATGCCTCCGATTATGAGAAGTTTGAAAAATGGGCAGAAACAGTCCCCATGACTTTGAGAAATCCTCTCTACCACTGGACTCACCTGGAGTTACGCAGATATTTTGGGATTAATGAGATATTAAATCCTTCCACAGCAGAAAAGATATATAATCAGGCATCTTCCATGCTCCAAACCAAAGAATACAGTGTTCGTGGTCTGATGCGAATGATGAAGGTTGAAGTGGTATGTACAACGGATGATCCTATTGACGATCTGGAATACCACAGGAAGATAAAGGAGGATGGATTTGAAATAAAAATCTTACCTGCCTGGCGACCAGACAAAGCTATGGCTGTTGAAAATGCCCTGGTTTACAATCAGTATCTCGATAAACTTGCCGGCGTTTCTGGTATCGATATTAATTCTTTCCATAGTCTGCTAGATGCACTCAAAAAAAGGCACGATTTTTTCAACGATTCCGGATGTCGTCTTTCTGATCATGGTTTGGAGAATTTCTACGCTGAACCCTATACTCAGGGTGAAGTTGATGCAATATTCATGAAGGTACGATCAGGAAATGATTTAACCGGAATAGAGGTTCTGAAGATTAAGTCGGCCCTTCTCTATGAATTTGCTCTACTTGATCATGCCAGGGGATGGACTCAACAGTTCCATATAGGAGCAATGCGCAACAACAATACACGCTTGTTCCGCAAATTAGGACCCGATACTGGTTTTGACTCGATAGGCGATTATTCTGTTGCCACTCCTATGTCTCGTTTTCTGGATAAATTGGATACAGATAATAAACTGGCAAAAACAATTTTATATAATTTGAATCCGGGGGATAATGAGGTACTGGCTACAATGCTTGGTAACTTTCAGGATGGATCTGTACCGGGCAAAATTCAGTTAGGCTCAGGTTGGTGGTTCCTGGATCAGAAGGATGGAATGGAACAGCAGATAAATGCTTTGTCCAGGTTGGGTTTATTAAGTCGTTTTGTGGGTATGTTAACCGATTCACGTAGTCTCTTATCGTATCCAAGGCATGAATATTTCCGCCGAATACTTTGTAATCTGCTGGGTAATGATGTTGAGAACGGAGAAATTCCTAACGATAAGGCATTATTAGGCAAGATGGTAGAAGATATTTGCTACTATAATGCTAAGAATTATTTCAACTTTTAATAGTAGTAAAAGCCAATATGAATAAAGTAGTGACATTTGGTGAGGTAATGCTTCGGTTGGCACCTCCGGGTTTCGAAAGATTTGGACAATCGAATATGCTTAGTGCTACCTTCGGCGGAGGTGAAGCCAACGTAGCGGTATCCTTGGCAAACTATGGAGTTTCTGTAAGCTTTATAACACGTCTGCCCAAAAATGATATTGCCTTATCCTGCATCAGGGAACTCAGGGGGCTGGGTGTTGATACAAATGAAATTATTTACGGAGGCGAACGTATGGGGATTTATTTCCTCGAAACGGGAGCGGTTAGCAGAGCCAGTAAAGTAGTTTACGATCGTGCTTATTCCTCAATTTCGCAAATACAATCAGGAATGATTGATTGGGATAAAGTGTTCAAAGGTGCTAACTGGTTTCACTGGACAGGTATAACTCCGGCAATTTCTCAGGGGGCAACAGATGTTTGCCTGGAAGGTATTAAAGCAGCTAATTCGAAAGGTATTACTGTATCATGCGATCTGAACTACCGGAAAAATCTTTGGAAATACGGTAAATCGGCAAATGAACTCATGCCTTTATTGGTTGAGGGTTGCGACATAATTTTAGGAAATGAGGAGGATGCTGAGAAAGCTTTAGGTATAAAACCAGAAGGGATTGATGTTACTGCCGGACATGTTGAAGCCAGGGCATATCAGAATGTTTCTGAGCAAATAATGAAAAAATTTCCGAGGTGTAAAAAAGTCATTACTACATTGCGGGGATCAGTAAGTGCGAATCACAATTCATGGTCTGGAGTTTTATGGGATGGCAAAGAATTGTATGGAGCACCAACTTACCAAATAACACATATTGTAGATCGTGTTGGAGGAGGTGATTCATTTATGGGTGGTTTAATTTATGGTTTACTGAACTATAAGCAAGACGCCCAGAAGGCCCTTAATTTTGCTGTAGCGGCTTCCTGTTTGAAGCATACAATTTACGGCGATTATAACCGGGTTTCAGTTGAAGAAGTAGAAAAGTTGATGAAGGGAGATGCATCCGGCAGGGTAAGCAGATAATTTAATATATCTTCTACTTTATTTCGACCTTTAATTACTTGCAACACTGCTTTTAATTTTAAGAGATAATTATTAATTAATATTCATATAAAAAATTAAAAATGAGACTTGATAAATATTCATTTGGTGTAGGTGATCGTTTTACCAAAGAAGGAAAAGCACAATTGGCTGCTATTAAAGAAATTAATAAACTTGGAGTTCCGGTAGTACCTGTTTGGAATAAATCGTATCGTGAACATACCATTGTAAAAACCAACCAGGCTTCAGTTCGAAAAGAGGCCGACGAAGCTGTAAAAGCTGAAGGATGGAATAATAATTACTATGTCGATGCCGATCATATTGGCCTTCAAAATGTAGATGAATTTCTGGAATATAGCGATTTCTTCACTATTGATGTAGCACATTTTATTGGAACACCAAGTGATGATGCCAGCAAAAATGATTTTATTAGCCGATATGAAAAATATATCGGAGAATTGAAAATTCCGGGTATCGATAAAGTTTTCAAAGTAGATGAAAAATTTTTAGAGACAACAGCGGACAAATATTTGAAAGCATTAATAGAGGTAGAAAAAATTTATAGTCATATTCTTTCGAAAAAAGGAGAGGGGAATTTCATTGCCGAGGTTTCCATGGACGAAACAGACCAGGCTCAAACTCCTATCGATCTGTTTTTTATTATGGCTGAGCTAAAGGAATTAGGAGTTGAAATTCAAACGATAGCTCCCAAATTTTCCGGTCTATTCGCAAAAGGCGTTGATTATATCGGTGATTTGCAATTATTTTCTTCTGAATTTGAACAAGACGTTGCTGTTTGTCAATATGCAATAAAAGAATTAGGATTACCTGAAAGTTTGAAACTTAGTGTGCATAGTGGCAGCGATAAGTTTTCAATTTATCCTGCCATTCGGAATGCCATTAATAAATTTGATGCAGGAATCCATGTAAAAACTGCCGGTACTACCTGGTTAGAAGAAGTTATTGGATTGGCAAAAGCTGGTGGCAAAGGTCTCACTATTGCAAAACAAATTTATACGCGTTCACTAAGTCGATACGATGAACTTGCAGGACCTTATGCAACTGTTCTAAAAATTGATAAGGCAGGACTGCCCTCACCTGAAACAGTTGTAGCCTGGAATAGTGAGCAATTCGCCAATGCACTTGTTCATGATAAAACCTGTTCAGAGTACAATCAGAATTTCAGGCAATTGATTCATGTTGCCTATAAAATCGCTGTAGAAATGGGAGATGAATTTCAAAATGCATTAGATGATCATCGTGAGGTAATTGAGGAGAATGTTAAATACAACATCTTTGAACGACATCTGAAATTATTGTTTCTTCAATAATTCAAATAGCAATCTATATTCAAATTATATAATAAGAAAAGGGTGCCCAAACAGGCACCCTTTTCTTATTATATAATTTGTATTCGTTTTTTACTTCATGCTCTTTAAATATTTATACAACTCGCTATCCGTAGAAAGAATTACAGATGTTTGAGTATCAAAAGTTTTTTGGAAAGTCTCCATTGACTTTAAAAAAGCATACAAATCTCTGGAGCTATTTGAACGATCGTATGCAGAAGCATATATTGCGGCTGCTTTAGCATCAGCTTTCCCCATTATTTCTTCTGCTTCTTTAAATGCAACGGATTGAATGGTTTTTAGCTCTCTTTCTTTTTCGCCATTAATTCGCGACGCCTCTCCCTGACCTTCCGAACGGGACTTATCAGCGATACGGTATCTTTCGCTATTCATCCTATTATAGACCTGTTCACGCACTTTTTCTTCGTAAGTAATTCTTTTAAAACGAAAATCAAGAATTACTATACCAAGATCTTTTGCTTTTTCATTTGAAGACTTAAGTATCATTTTTTGAATTTTTTCTCTTCCAACTACTATAGAGACAAGTGAATCACCTATTTCTTCACTTATGGCCCCGGATGAAATAGGAACCCTGTTGCTGCTGCGAACTGTTTCAACCAGATTATGAGCTGCAACATAATCACGTGTTTCACCATCAAT
>CAYWBC010000035.1:0-39210 GCA_964456285.1 uncultured Bacteroidales bacterium | reverse complement strand
AGTATGGAGATAGAAAAAATAAAGGACAGATTTAATTCAGTTGCCCAAGAATATGATGAGCAGCGCAGATTTTTTATTCCGTGTTTTGATGATTATTATCAAACAGGTATTTCCTTTCTTTCAAATATTCGACCTGATTTTAACTCGATACTTGATTTGGGAGCTGGCACTGGTTTGCTGACAAAATATCTTTATGAGAAATTTCCAAATGCAAAGTACACATTACTGGATGCATCAGAACAGATGCTGGGTATTGCAAGAAAGAGATTTGAAAAAATTGGCAATTTTAGTTTTCTAATTGGTGACTATTCACAAGAATTGCCTAAGAATCAATTTGATCTGATCACTTCAGCTCTGTCAATACATCATTTAGAAGATGAATCAAAAGCATTATTGTATTCAAATATTTATAGTAGTTTGCCTAAAAATGGATGTTTCTTAAACCTTGACCAATTCAATGCAGAGTCAATTCTAATGAACGAGTTTTACAATCAATACTGGTATAATTATATAAGACAAAGTGCCATCCTGAAAAAGAAAAGGGATTTATGGCTTCAGCGCCGAGAATTGGATAAGGAGAATACAATAACCGAGAGTTTGATTTTATTAAAACAAATTGGATTTAAACATGTTGAATGCATTTATAGTTACATGAAATTTGGAGTTATATTAGCAATAAAATAATGAAAACAGCACACAACAGCCGGTGCTATGCATAGGCATGATAGTGACACAGGAGATTGTATTGTAGTCCGCGATATAGTATCTTTCATGGAAAAAACAGTGCGAGACAACACCTACGACATCATACCGGAGGACTGTGAGGCTCAATTATTCCAATGATACTGGTGTTTTAAAACTAATTGATAAAAATGTTAAATGGATTATTTATTTTTGGTTTATGATAAATAAAAATGAAGATATATCCCATTATTTAGGAACTACATTTTTTATAGTTCTTTTCTTCTTTTTTATTTCTGCTTTTTCTGACAATTCAGCTAATCAAATATCAAATTCACGGCAATATGAATTATGTTCAGTTTCTCATGTTGATCAAATAAAGGCTGTTAATGTAAATTCCATTCAACTCCCTTCCTTACAAAAAAGTTGTTTGTTTTTGCTTCGCAATACAAATTTTAATCTCTTTAATGAGTGCCACAAAATATTTGCAGACAACTGTAGAATAGCTCAAAGCATTATTTTGCTTCAAAAAATCCAATTGTCTATAAAGCCAATACCCATCTGTAGATTTAATTTCCATTTGTATTCTACAGATACCGACGAACCTCCTATTTTAAGTTAAATTCCTTACCTGGTGATTTTAATTTTCTCCTTTTTCAACAGGAGGATAAATATATTTTTAACTTAAAATTTTACATAAATGAAAACAATAATATATTCAATAATTGCAATTTTTATTTTCAGTATTATAGCAACAAGCTTTACAAATCAAGAAAATAAAAACAAAAACATACTGATTCAAACTACTGATATAAATGCTTCATCAGTCCTGCTTACTCAATCTGCCAATATTATTTCTAATAGATTGAAAGATTTTAGCTCCGAAAAGTTTGAATTAATTGTGATGTCTGAAAAGAATCAAATTCAGATAATTTTATCTGGTATCTGGGATTTAGAAGCTACTGAAAATCTACTTATACAAAAGGGATCATTAGCGTTTTATGAGACTTACAATGCTGAGAGTTTAGCTAAACTTTTAAATGGAGACAATCATTTATTTTCACTCTTAAACAGTAGTGCAAACAATTCAGATGTGAAGATTGGATGCACTTCTCATACAGAAATTGGAAAGGTAAATGATTATTTAGAAACTCTGGATCTAAACCAACAATGCAAATTTGCTTGGAATCAACATTATATTAATTCTGATGTTTGCCTTTATGCACTTAAATTAAATAATGAAAAGGGCGCACTGTTAAAAGGAACTGATGTTGAGAGCATGAATTACAATCAGGATAAAGTATCGAAAACTCCCTACATAGAGATAAGATTTAATAAATCAGCTTTCGAATTATGGTCCGATGCTACAAAACGCAATATTAATAATGCCATTGCAATTGTACTGGATGATGCAGTAATTTCCGCACCTATAGTACAATCAGTTATAAATAATGGTAATTGCCAAATCACAGGTGATTTTACACGTGATCAAACAAAATATATTGCCGCTATTGGTAATAATGGAGAATTACCAATAAATTTTATACTAGTGAAATAATTTGAATTTCAAGAGGCTGTGATGTTATTGCAGCCTCTTTTAAAAGAAGTAAAAAACAGAAAAAAACTAAGCCCAACATGGTTTAGAACCAATAGCGGTGTTGCTAGTTTGCCAAACTTTTCTACATTTTAAATAAAAACGGTTATCGGGGATAATAACACAGCGCCGAAGGCCGCTACTTTTCATATAACCGGCCATCAGCAGAAAGCAACGCAACCAAATAGGGCAAAATTCCATCAATTTGACAGTTAGATTAAATTTTAAAAATAAAAAATATGAAAACTGTTGTTTTATTCTTCTTAAGTATTGTTTTACTTCTAATCTCTTGTGAAAAAAGTGATGATAGTGAAATAAATGATTTATCTGCTCTACAAATTCGAATAACAAATTCCAGTGATTATGATTATCATGAATTTATATTTGAAAAAAAAGAGTTTGGTTATATACAAAAAAGAAGTAGCACATCATATGTTGATTGTGATACAATATATCAGGATTTAGCATTTATTCAGTTAAAAATAGATGATGTTACTTTCACTCTTCAACCGATTGACTATGATGCGCCACAAATAACTGAAGGTAAATATACGTATACTATAGATGTACTAGATTTTGAAAATAAAATATTATCATTAAAAACACATGTAGATAATTAATAATCTGTAAAAACTTAATCCAAAGTATTATTGTTCCTATATTGATTTAGGTAATAGTGAAAATGGAACAGCTCTGTTTACAATAAATGAACTTTATAATTCTAGTATCATTGATAAAAAAATGAAACTAATGGAGTGATTACATTATTTAGGCCGATAATACTACTTATTGTGCTGATGATTGTTATCAGGATATATTTATAATCGCTTTCAATAGGATTGATTTTACCCAATGTATTCGCAATTGCCAAAAGCTAAGGCATTAAATTTAGATTTATTCAGAATTTTAATGAATTTTCAGATTTGAAGACTTTTTCTTTCTTCGGAAATATTATATGATTATTTTAAAGCCTTCGGCGAATTACCTGGAATGGTAACCTGATTTATTAGAGTAACTTTGTGAATTCTTAATAAATGCATTATTCATGATAGAAATTGTCGAAAATATCATAGTACATTTTATTTTTTTTGATTTCATTTATAAACAAACAGTTGTTGCAGGTGCCGTCACCTGCTTCGAAAAGAAAAAAAAAGATGAAAAGAAAAATTAAATTATTGGTTTACTTAATTTTAATAGGATTCACCAATCATACATTTGCTGATTACCCTATTGTATCGTATAGATTTCTGGCCGATCCGGGTTCGCTGGTTTACAATGGCCGTGTTTACCTTTACTGTTCTAACGATGATGATAATCCTGCTACTGCCGATGGCGGATATCAAATGAAATCGATTGTATGTGTATCGAGCAGCGATTTAAAAAACTGGACCGACCATGGCATTGTTTTCCAGGTTCCCCGCGATGCTGCATGGGCCGCAAAAAGTTGGGCACCCTCACCCGCTGAACGCGATGGTAAGTTCTATTTGTACTTTGGTGACGGTGGCAGCAGCATTGGTGTAGTTTCGGCCGATAGCCCAACGGGCCCATTCACCGATCCTATAGGTGATAGATTGGTTAGCTCAAGTACTCCGGGTGTTTTGCCTGCCGATAATATATGGATATTTGACCCCATGACTTTTATCGATGACGACGGTCAGGCCTACATGTACTTTGGAGGTAATGGTGAAGACAATATGCGCATTATTAAGCTAAATGAAGATATGATTAGTGTGGATGGTTCGGCAACACAGTTTCATGTCCCCTATTTTTTTGAGGCATCATGGATGCATAAGCACAACGGAACGTACTATTTTTCTTATTCTACCAATCCGGATAACGGAATGCGTATTGATTATATGTCGAGCGACAATCCCCTAACAGGCTTTACTTACGGTGGTATTGTATCTCCTCAACCACCCAGTAATAACAATAATAATCATCAGTCAATTTTCGAATTCAATGGAACATGGTACGAGGCTTATCACAACCGGTATGTGGCCACGCAAGCGGGTATTCCTCACGTCTATAAACGCAACCTCTGCTTAGATAGTATTTACCATAAACTGGATGGTTCTATCCAAACTTTGGTGAACACGGTAGATGGATTGGGGCAGGTTGGGTATGTAAATCCATTTGTACGTGTGGAAGCTGAAACTATGAATTCCCAAAACGGAATTTTCACCGAAGTATGCAGTGAAGGAGGTATGAATGTTACTAACATAGAAGATGGCGACTGGATAAAGGTTCGTGGTGTTGACTTCGGATCAACCGGACCAGGAGCTTTTACTGCCAGCGTAGCGAGTGATATAAAATACGGAGCTTCGGAAAACGGATCAATCGAAATTCGAATAGATGCTGTAAACGGAACACTAATCGGATCCGTTCCGGTTTCCTATACAGGCGGATTGGATGAGTGGAAATCAGAAACAGTAGTCATTGCAGAAGTAAGTGGTGTACACGATGTGTATTTTGTGTTTAAGGGTGATGATAACGAAAACCTGTTCAAATTTGATTACTGGTATTTTACTCAAAAAACACTTAACCATGATCTTCTTGCCATCAATGCCTCGGTTGACGATTATAAAATTGATACAGTTACCGGGAACGACAGTACAATGATTGCAGTAACTGCTATTTATACAGATGGAACCAGTGAAGTCATTACTTCTGGAACTACTTTTACCTCCGAACCGGAAAGTATTGTTTCCATTACCGACAGCCTTATTAGAGGTCTTAACTATGGCACTGCTACGATAACTGCCAACTATAATGATAGTACGGATAGTGTAAAAGTAATCGTTAAAAACCTGGTAAGTGAGCTTACCGTGTTTCAACTTCATGCTGATAACAGTGATATTGAATTATTAACCGGTAGTTCAATATCAATTACAATTTCTGCAGAATTTGACGATGGTCATATGGAAGATGTTACCGCCAAAGCTACCTACGATAATCCCAGCCCTGAAATAGCCACTATATTAAACGGAGTTATAAATGCAGTGAGTGAAGGCGAAGTTGATATTACCGCAAGTTATCAGGGTGATCTCGGTGAAGAAAAATCAATAACGGTTCATATTACTGTCACCAATGGTTCAGGAATATGGCTGGAAGCAGAGTGCGGAACGGTCGGTTCACTTTGGAATATTAATACAAATAACAATGCCTCAAATGATAAATATGTAACCATTCAACCAGAGAATAACAGTACAGATGCTGCCCCTACAGATGCCTCAGGTTTATTGTCCTTTACATTCGATATTACTGCAAGTGGTACATATACTATTTATACACGGGTAATTTGTCCCAGTGCAGATGACGACTCATTTTGGTTCAAGATGGATAATGGTTCGTTTGCCATGTGGAACGGTATTACCGGTTCTTCTTCATGGACATGGACAAACTTTCCATCAAGCTATGACTTAACTGCAGGAAGCCACACTTTGACCATTGGTTATCGCGAAGATGGTGCGCAGTTGGATAAACTCTGGATTAACAGCGCTGGCGCAGATCCGGTTGGTGAAGGAGCTGATGCAATCAACTGTGCCGCTAGCGCCACAATTGGCCCAGAGAATGTTCATGATATTGGGGTATACCCAAACCCAATATCTGATGAGCTAAATATTGTATTGCCAGACTCACCTGCTGATATCAGTATTTATAGTAGCGACGGTAAAGAAGTTATTATTCAGCATACCAATTCTGTGAACATGACCATAAACATGGCGAATTCTAATCCGGGTATCTATTTCGTTAAAATCACCTGTCAGGGACAGGTGATTGTGAGAAAAATAATTAAAGAGTAAAAGACAGGTCGGATAAATGTTGAACTTGCAATAAAGTCATGCCTTAAGTGTATTCCTGAGAAATTAATTAAGTATACCAGGGCTTAAATGGATAACAAAGTAGGCTCTAGCAAAACAAAATTGATTATAAGTTCTGTGGTTTGATGACTACCCTTCCAAGACTCTGGTGCTAAGTTTTTTCTATAAGCTTTACAAGGATTCATCCATCAGAGATTTTAATAAAGTATCCTCCCGCCCAGTCAAGCACATTCCTACAAAACATGCATTGTCGCCCGTATCAGCTTTTGTTTCTGTGTAAAAAACGCAATCTGTAAGCCCATAAGCTTAATACAACAAACCCTTAGGAACAAGGCAGAAATATTTTATATTTTTGCAATGAGAAAACATATATGATTAAAAAGGAAAACATAAAATCAGGGATTTTAAATAGAATAATCTATTTTGCTTTCTTCATTTTCCTGTCAATACCTGTTAATGCCTATGTGTATAGTTTTCAGGAGTATTCAGTTTGTTATAGGACAGAGTTAGTTTATTCCGCATATTCTAAGAATGCTAAAAATTGTTACAGATTTCATAAGATACTGCATCAAGATAAATCCGGAGTAAACAAAAATCGTGTAGTTTATAAATATTCATTATTTCATTTCAATACTCTGGTAAGCAATATGATTGCTTTACGGGGAAAAGTTTATCACTCAATAGAAAAATCCAAATTGTCATTTTTATATTTGTATTATAATAATAAAGATGAAGTTGATTTAATGTTTTAAAATTTAAACGCCAATTCTTATAAAGAATAGGATAACAAATTGAGACATTTATATTAATCAATTCATTTTAATATTATGAAAACATTATCATATAAAATCGGATTTTGGTCATCTATATTATTAACCTTAACTTTCGCTGCCTGGATAGTTTGTTTTGTTGGAATTGCTATTACACCACCATTGTTTTATTGGACAAATCTTCCAGATTATTTAACTTTTGTAGAAACACATAGCCAGGTTTTTCAAATTATAGCAAAATTTTTTATGCTATTGTTTGGCCCATTATATGTTATTTTCATCAATTGCTTTTACGATTATGCACCTGATAATAAAAAAGTATTGGTAAGGATTAGCATATTATTTGGGACAGCATTTGCTATATTATCAAGCCTTCACTATTTTGTACAATTGAGTTCAGTTAGACTTAATATTTTACATGGACAGACTAATGGATTAGAACATTTTGTTCATGCAAATCCAAACTCAATAATGACATCAATTGATATGCTGGGTTGGACCTTATTCTTTGGATTATCATCACTTTTTATATTCCCGATTTTCACAGGTGATAAATTAAACAGGATAATAAGATATGCATTTATTGCCAATGGATTATTCGGCTTATTGGCAGGGATTGGATATGTACTCCAAATTGGATTTTTGACTATTTTTATAGATGTGGGAGTTGGAGGAGCTTTCATGACAGTGACAATTGCATCAATTAAATTATTTAAACGATTGAAAATAGAATAAAATGCCCGGTGCCTAATACAGTATAGCAGTAATAAGCGATTTGGCGGTTCGTTCAAGGTTTTCACCCGTAACAAGGTTTTTTGTGGGCCGGGAGTAAGCTGCTACTGCAAACCCTTAATACTGCTATACTCAATTCTTAGCGTTCAGGGTGGAGGACATACAAATATAGATGATAACTAATTTAAAAACTATAAAATATGGGATACTATATTGACTTAGAAAAGATATCAATTGATAATTATCGGACAAAATTAGAATCGACATATCTTCCACCGAGTAGAATGATATTGAAAGAAAAATTAGACGAGAGATTTGGATATTTTAAAAGTATCGGGCTTAAAAACCTTAAAGAACTGATTCAAATCCTTAAAAAAAAGGACAAATTCGGTGAATTATCAAATGTTGATTGTTTATCGAGCGATTACTTAACTATTTTACTTAGAGAATTAAACAGTACACTTCCTAAACCGAATAAGATTAAGGAATTTGCTGGCATATCCTCTAATACCATTGCTGGATTAGAAAAGATAGATATAAAAAATACTGTAAAGCTTTATGATAGGATTATTACAGCAAAGTCTCGAAACGATCTTGCTGAAACAACGGGTATTACAAAATCTGAGATTTTAGAATTAACTAAATTGACTGACTTGTCGAGAATAAAATGGGTTGGAGTTACTTTTGCCCGAATGCTTTATGATTTAGGTGTTGATACGATAGAAAAGGCATCAAAAGCTGACCCAATTGAATTGCATAAAAAGATTAATCAGATCAATAAAGAAAAAAATATTTATAAAGGACAAATTGGTTTAAATGATATTAAAATATTTGTCAGCGCAGCAAATGAAGTACCTTTAGAGATAGAATATTAATATTTACACTAAATAAAACTAAGAATGGAAAATAATTCAACAATTTGTCAAAGTTGTGGAATGCCGCTAGACAAAGACCCTAATAAGGGCGGAACAAATGCAGATAAAAGCATAAGTGAAAAATATTGTAGTTTCTGCTTTCAAGAAGGGAAATTCTTTGATGAAGGCATTACCCTTAAAGAAAAAATAGAAAAAAATATACAAATGGCAGTCGAGAGAATGAATATTCCGGAAAGCCAGGCTCGACAGATGGCTGAGAAAATTCTACCTAACTTGGAAAGATGGAAGTAACACCTTCTGCGAGGTATAGTTAATTGCCGTTTCAGTGAGGATTTCCAGGTTTTAGCTCGTATTAAATTTCCTTGTAACTTGATAGCGAATTGCTTCAAAATCGGCAACTAACCATACAACCGCCGTTGAAAGTCCCATAAAACAAAAATTTTCCTAATGCCGATATATGGGTAATGTAATGACCTTTCACAATATTCGGATGTTAAGTGCCATTTATATATTTCTATTTTTTAATTCATAAGAAATAAATAATTATGACAGTAATTGAAACAGGAAGAAACGGTGCTATGTTAAAGGAATATAAAAATGCCGATATAAAAGACTTACTTAGAGAATACTTTAACCATCCGATTTGGAGAACGAATTGAGGTGATCCAGTCCCGGATATGCGCCCCCGCTACTGCAAGATTACCTTCGGTGAGCTCGTCCTGGCGTCCTCGGTTGCATCGTGCGGTTTTTATTCAAATCAGAATAGATTATCTACCAGTACAAATCTTCAATTAAGTAACCTGGAAGTTTTAATATATTCATTTTATACTTGTTTTTATCTTAGAATTCTCAAAGGTACCCGGGGGGAGGGGATAAAGGATCTACGATAAAGAGTGAACCGATCAACAAATGGTATGGGAAGCCTTTAAGAAAGTAGGGAATAATAATGGAGCAGCAGGAATCGACAGGAAAACCAGGATTGTATGCTGCAAAAATGCAAACCGGAAGGGGCGTCTTTCGACAGTGCAATTCGATTTTCTGAGCTTTCGTTTTCAACGCGCTTAATACTTTCGTATATCAAGAGCACTAGCGCCAATGCTGAAGCTTCAGCCTAAGCATATAACGGGAGACTATCACATACCTTTCTGGGAGAGGCATAGGGTGAAGCACTCTCTGCCTGCTCGATTTAACATTGACTGACGAAAACCATATCTTTATAGAAACATTTGAGCAAAATGAGAAATAGTAAAAAGCAGTTAATTATAATATTTTATATTATTCTATCTGTAATTAATACAATAGCAACCGGGGCACAAAGTGTGCAAGTTGATACTATAAAATTGATGACATATAACGTAGGTGATTTTGGTGAAGCGCCAACAAGTCAGTGCCCCTTACATAATTTTAACTTAAAAAGTGATTACCTCCGGACCATTCTTAATTACGAAAAACCAGATATTATTGGAATGACTAAAATGAATGGAACCCAAATGTTTTGTACTGATTCTGTTATAAACTATGTGCTTGATTCCATTTGTGATGGTTGCTGGAGTTATGGTAATTTCAGTCAAATATCTACTTACCCTAAGGTAAATATGCTTTATTTTAATAATACTAAATTCGGGTTTGTCGGCAGTACAGTAATTTATAGTGCCGACAAGAATATAAGCGATATCACACTTCATGAATTATATTACAAAGCTCATAATTTATCGGAAACACAGGATACTGTTTTTTTGAGAATTGTTTTAGCTCATCTTTATCCAGGCTCAGTTAGTACTGATAAGAGAGAAGCAGAAGTCGCAGGATCTATGGACTGGCTGAATACTCATGTTTCAGGCAATGAAAATTTAATTTATATGGGAGATTATAATACCACATCATCTGATGAAAATTGTTTTCAGAATTTGATAAATTCTTCAAATAGTAATACAAAGTTTTATGACCCGCCCAACCAACTGGGACAATGGTCAAATTCACCAGCTGATTTTGCGCTTTATCTTACACAGAGTACTCGAACAAGTGACCCTGGAGATTGTAATCCAACCGGTGGGATAAAGAATCGGTTCGACCATATCTTAGTTACTTCTGCTATTATGAATGAGACAAATTCAGTAAAATATATTCAGGGAAGTTATAAGGTTGTAGGGCAAGATGGAAATCATACCGGTAAAGCATTGATTGATTCACCTGTAAATGCTTCCGTTCCGGGGAAAATTGATAGTGCCTTATATTATATGAGCGAACATTTGCCTGTTACTCTTAAGTTAACGATAAGTGATCCTGTTTTTACCTCAGTGAATAGTCATTCAAAGCAAGAAATAAAAATTGAGTATGCTTTTATCAATCCAAATGTTATCAATATAAAGCCGATTACGGATTATGGTTTAAAAAATACTTGCAATATTGGCAAAGTTATTATTTATGATATGCAGGGACGTATTATATCTTCAACTTTAATTAACCTAAATCAAGCAAATGAAGTTGATATTTCCAATGTTCCTAATGGAATGTATTTTTTAAAACTACAGATTGAAGAAGAAATGTTTGTAAAGAAGTTCATAAAACCATAACCTCCCAGTGCATAACAGTCGGTAGAAATAAATTGGCACTCAAAGGTTTATTCGCTAAAAACTCGCTCGGAAATGCCAAACAACGCCATACTCGCGAAATGTTGCTAGTATAGTATGAATATAAGTGCCACAAAATACATATGCTAGTACATCTTGATTTACCAAACACCACGCGGAATGAATTAGTCTTTTACACAGCGTATGGAAAGCCCAAACTTTTTACTAAAATAGTTTCTGAGTAAATAAGTGCTATCAAAATCAAGCCTGTGGTAATATGTAAGGACATCGGCACCATCAGTCGAACTCCAAAAGAATGCTGATTTACCAAAGAAGCCAAATGTTCTTTGACAGAGTCCTCCAGGAAGGGCAGAAAAGCCTGATTCGTTCGTAGCTTCCTCGTGGGAAAGGAAACCAGTATTATATTTTTTCCAATGCTCGTTACCAACTTCTTTCATCTTAGTCCCTGCCGCTTTGCTCCCCCCTAAATGTGCCTCCAAAGTGGTCCACTCTTCCTCATTTGGTACATGCCATCCGCAAGGACAAAGCTTACCGGTATTTACCGCATACCAGTTGTATAATCCGCCGTAGGGATATTTATATTTTTCTTCATCAGCCATGTACCAGTAAAAGTAGGCTGTATTTTTCTGAAGAGTTTTAACGCTTTTATAAACTATATCCGAACCATCGTTGTATTTTGAGGTTCGTAAGTTCTCTGCCATCCATGTTTGAGTGCCTATGCTTACAGTTTTGTAATAATTTCCTTCAATATCGACTAAAGTATCCGAGGGTGAAAAATCCTGAGCATTTAAGCCTGATACTGCAAGTACAAGTATAAAAACTGTTTGAATTTGTATTTTCATGTTTAACATTCCGCCTGTTTTATTTTAATTCTTCTGATGGTATGAATTTTATTTCTTTTTTGTAAGCCTAAAATCAATCAGTCTTCTTAAACTTATATCAGATTGATAGAGCACAGCTGTCTTTTTAATAGGCAAGATAAGAAAAATACTTTACCTTTTTAGCTCAAATTATTCCCGGATTCCCAACTGAGGCGAAGTTTAGTTATACTGAATTTCCTAGGGTCGGCTGTAACTTCGGTCTTTAGAAAGCTTTGTTTTTAACAAATAATTAAAGTACCATTAAACCCATATTCCCAGAATAACGATATATGGGAAATATAATTACCTTTCACTATATTCTGTTGTCGGTGACAAGTGCAAAAGGCCTCTCACTGTAGCGAAAATAAATATTGATTTGTGAACAATTAAAATATTAGATTATGGCAACAATTTTAAAATCAGACCAAAGAGAATTTAATGAAAATCCAAATAAGATTGACAATTTTAGATTATTCTCTGATGTTTCCAGGATTAATGAAGGGATAAGCCCACAAAATTTAAACTTTGATTTAAGACAATTAAATCCAGGGCAATATTCTGCACCCTATCATTTTCATAGATTTGCAGAGGAACTATTTATGATAATTTCTGGTTCTGCAACCTTAAGGACTCCAGGTGGATTAGAAATTGTAAATAATGGAGATTTGATATTTTTTGAGATTGGAGAAACAGGAGCGCATCAGCTATATAATCATACAAAAGAGAATTGTGTTTACTTGGATATACGAACTTTTATCGGATATGATGTATGTGAATATCCTGACTCGAATAAATTATTAATAGCTCCGTCATTCGAGATATTCAATAAAGACTCAAAATTAAAATATTTTGAAGGAGAGGAAAATATTCAAGATAAATGGAAACAAATCGAGGTTAAAAAAGATTAACACCGGTTTACTATAAGTAGCACTATGAGCGGTATGCAAAATCCACATTTCCGGAATAGCGATATATGGGAAATATAATTACCTTTCACTCTCTTGAGATCTTAATCCTTCATTGATGCTGTTGTCTTAAGAAAATAACCTAATACTTTAATATTATGAATAGGAAAAATACAGATTTGATTTATTCCATACTATTTGTTTTGTGTTTGATAATGATTTTACAAAACTGTAAAAAGGAGGAAGAATTTAGCGTACCCTTCACTCAGGTAGTTGATGTAGATAGCAATGTATACATTGTCGTAACCATTGGTAATCAAGCATGGTTGAAAGAGAACTTGCGAACAACCAGGTACAATGATTATACAGCTATTCCGGAAATTATTGATGCGGTAGCCTGGGCAAACTTAAGTACTCCCGGTCGCTGTACCTATAATAATACTGACAACCAGGATACTATTGCGGTATATGGCCGTTTTTATAATTGGTATGCAGTAAATACTAACAAACTTTGTCCAATAGGTTGGCATGTACCTTCAAATGATGAATGGAGTGCATTAATTAATAATTTAGGTGGTGAAAACATTGCAGGAGGTAAATTAAAAGAAATAGGACTGGAACATTGGGAAAGTCCCAACGCCGATGCAGATAATAGTAGTGGTTTCACAGCAACTCCCGGAGGAATACGTTATACTAATGGTAATTTCTATGACATGGGTTACTCTTCTAAATGGTGGACTTCCACAAAGTATGTGTTTGACGAGGAACGTATAGATATTGTTTACTTACATAATTTATCTGGAAGTATATCAAGAGGGTTTGTTGAAAAACAGCAAGGTCTTTGTGTACGTTGTTTGTTGGATTAATTTGTTTTTTCATATGTGTAAAATACAATCATGTTAAGTATTTTGATAAAACCAAATGATACGCCAACACTCTTTTTAGGAAAACTTAGTTTAAACAAATTAGGGTTCTGCAATACCCACTTTTTGTAAGGTTATCAATTGTATCAGATAAAAATAAATTTACTGGAAAATAGATTGATCCCAAACCATTATTTTTATAATATGAAAATCATGTTACCTCAACAAAAAACCATAAGATTATGAAACTATTAAGTCTAACCATTTTAACTTTTTTTCTTTTCTTTTCTTCATGCAACCAAAATCTTACAAAAGAAGATAATATTTCACAACATCAAATACCTCATTTAAAAAAACAAGGGATCACAACACAATTGATAGTTGATGACAAACCATTTATCATTCTCGGTGGTGAATTGGGGAATTCAACATTTACAAGTATAGAATCCATGAAGCCAGTATGGCCAAAATTAAAGGCTATGAACCTAAATACGGTTTTGACTCCTGTTTATTGGGAATTAATTGAACCTATAGAAGGTGAATTTGATTTTACGCTATACGACCAGCTTATTGAAGAGGCCAGGAAGTATGATCTGAAGATTGTTATTTTATGGTTTGGCTCGTGGAAAAATAGCATGTCCAGTCATGTTCCTGCCTGGGTTAAAACGAATCAGGAAAGATTTCCAAGAATAAAAGATGACAAAGGCAAAAGCCATGAGATTTTAACTCCTTTTGGTAAAGAAAATTTACAGTCTGACCTGAAAGCCTTTACGGCTTTGATGAAACACATTAAGGAATTTGATGGAAATCAGCATACTGTTATTATGATTCAGCCTGAAAATGAAATTGGGATGTTACCAACCGCAAGAGACTATAGTTCTCTTGCCAATATTAAGTTCAACGACAATGTGCCAGATGAATTTATTCAGTATCTGAAGATCAATAAGGATAAACTGGTTCCCGAATTTAGAACAAGATGGGCTGTGAATGGATTTAAAGAATCAGGGACCTGGGAAGAAATCTTTGGAAAAAATCCGCATACCGATGAAATTTTTATGGCCTGGTACTACTCCAAATTTACTGATGCTTTGGTTGAAGCTGGTAAAGCGATCTATCCCTTACCTATGTATGTTAACGCAGCACTAAATCGTCCGGGAAAGCTCCCTGGAGAATATCCGAGTGCAGGTCCCTTACCTCATTTAATGGATGTTTGGAAAGCTGCAGGGCCATCAATAGACTTTTTATCACCCGATTTGTATTTTCCCAACATTAAATATTGGGCTGATTTATATACACGCGAGGGTAATCCTCTGTTTATTCCCGAACATGCTTTTGATAATACTGTTGCAGCGAAAGCGGCCTTTACTATTGGTCATTATGAGAGCCTTGGTTTTTCACCCTTTGGTATTGAAAATGCCTTAGATCCTGAAAACGAGATTTTGGGGAAAATGTATAATGCAATTAATCAACTAACACCTATAATAACCGCCAATCAGGGTCAGGATAAAATAGAAGGTGTCCTTTTCGATAAAGAGAACTCTGAAACTATATTCCAACTTGGAAATTATGAGTTTACAGTACGTCATAGTTATACACTGGGTTATGAACCTAACTCCGGAAATGAGACATGGGATATGTCTGGTGCTATTTTTGTTCAAACAACTAAAAATGAATTTTATGTCGCAGGTTCTGGTATTGTAGTCACATTTAAAAATTTGGATGATCCTTCATTAAATGTTGGAATATTGAAAGTTGATGAGGGAATGTTTGAAAACGATAGATGGGTAGTATTTAGACATTTGAATGGAGACCAAATACATCAGGGGAGACATGTACGTATTTTCAACAACAATTATTCAATTCTGAGGTTCGAATTATACAACTACAAGTAAGGATTTAATAGTAGTGTTGATTTGTTTTTCTACTAAAATAGGAACAAAAAACCTGGCATTATTTACAGAATGTATTTTTAACAAGTTTGTTATTTTATTCAGATGAGGAATAAGCTTATTTTATTACTAAGTTTTATTTGCTTTATCAATCAAATATTTGGGCAAATAGTTACCAGAGATTCTCTTTTCAATTTTGATTGGAAATTTCATAGAGGGAACATTGAAAATGCCGAATTACCGGATTTCAATGATAACAATTGGAGAATGCTGGATTTGCCGCATGATTGGAGTATTGAAGATTTAAGTTTTGATGATAATTCTGAAGATAGCTTAATAAGTGGCCCTTTTTATTCAAAAGCTATTGGCGGAGCACATTCGGGATTTATCCCAACCCATTTTGTGATGTTCTTTCAATTTCTTCGGAAGAGGAAAATATCGAAGAAGCGACTTTAACAATTTACAATACTTTTTAGGTCAGATTTCATTTAGACATCAATTAAATAATCTGAACAAGAATTCTACCTTAGGCTTTGACCTGAAAGTTTTATCAAACGGTATTTCTTTATTAACTCTTTATAAGAAATGTATTTTATTGCCAGGATAATTCTAATTTCGGAAGTTGTTATAGATTATTGCATTTTGTATGAATGATAAGCACTCTGATCTTAAACCTTACCTGTTACTATTCGGTGGATTATTCTTTATTGGATTCGCCGCCATTATAGTAAAACTTTCCACTGCCCCTGGTATTGTAACTGCTTTCTATCGAATGACAATTGCATCAGCCATCCTCATTTGGCCATTTCTTTATTCCATTGTATTTTTAAAAAGTCCTCTTAGATTCAAAGGAGTTGTATTTGCTTTCCTTGCAGGAATATGTTTTGGAATTGACATGTCCACATGGTCAACGGGAGTTGTGATGAGCAATGCTACAATTCCAACTCTTATGGCAAATCTTGCACCAATTTGGGTGGGATTTGGATCCATGATAATATTTAAAGAAAAGCATAAACAAGTATTCTGGTTTGGGCTGTTGCTTGCCATTGCTGGTGTAATAATTGTATTGGGGAAAGACATCTATTCATCAACTGCTCAAATGTATGGTACTCTCCTTGGGATAATTGCCGGAATTTTTTATGGAGCTTTCTATCTTCTTTCCCAAAATGGAAGAAAACTCTTGAATACATTGAGTTATCTGTTTATTAGTACTTTGGGCTCAGTTTCCATTCTCACAATTTTCGTTTTTCTTTTAAATTATAAATTAACCGGCTATGATATGAATACCTGGTTACTATTCCTTGCAATAGGAGTGGGGGTACAAGTAATTGGGTGGATGATGGTAAACTATGCCCAGGGCTATTTGCCTGCTTCTGTTGTATCAGCTACTTTGCTGGGACAACCGGTATTGACGGCCTTGTTTGCAATTGTTTTGCTGAAAGAAAAATTAACGATATGGCATATCAGCGGAGGAATAATTGTAATTGCCGGCATATACCTGGTGCACTATAGCAAAACAAAGAAAAGTAACTAGAATATGTTTTAGGAGTCGAATTAAATATCCTTATTCAAAATCTCTAAAATTAAATCCAAAATAGTTTAATAAAAAAGGCTGTCTAAAAAGAGTTTAATATCATTTACCGTCAAGGTCGCCAGGAGGCGCAAAGCACGCAAATATCTGAAATTTAACTATATATTTATTTGCGATCTTTGCGAATACTTTGTGCTCTTTGCGGTTTCTTTACTTTTTAGACAGCCTTTTTTATTAAAACTTATTTTATCGGAAAATAAATCAATGTTTGATTTTCATCTGGAGTTGCAACTTCGCTAGGATCTGTTAAATAAATTTCCCAGCTCGATCCGGTCGATTCCAGTTTATTATCCTTCAGATACTTTTCCATAGCAGTATAGATGGACATCATGTTGTCATAAGCACCAATGTATAGAGTAGATACTACTTTCATAGCCGCATACTCCTTATAGGCAATATCTCCACTTCCCTTCACTTTATCTTTTACAGGAACACCGGCTTCAAATACAGTGTTTCCTTCTGGCTCAAAGGAATAGTAAACTGCAAAAGCGGGGCCGACAGGTGTTATATTATTGGCTTCCAAATACTCGAACAGTTGAGAATAAATTTCGCCCATCTTTGGGCCAATCTCACTCGTTGGAATGTCAGCTTTAATAACAAGGCTTTTCTGAGCTTCCACATTTTTAATTTCGAATTCGGCTTCTGAATTTTCTTTTCCCGGTTCATCTATAAAATCAAAGGCAGAGAAGGATACGGCAAGAACAAATAAACTTAGCATTCCGATTCTTTTGAAAGATTTGGTTTTCATAATTTGAATTTTTAATGGTATTTATTATTATTGTTTATATTGCAATAATAAGGTGCTCTTATGACAACCCTATGTCAGTTGATTATTTTTAAAAACAAATCAAGACACTTAGTCATTTTATTAGAGGTAACTATGTAGGGATAATATTCATAGAATTTTCTTTTACGCAACCATTACTCTCAAATAATCATCATGATAGTAATTATCCAATAATATCTTTTAGTTATGTCAAATCGTTATATTCTACTCTTATTGTCTTTTTTTATCTTTTTATATTCCTGTGAGAATAAGGATAATAATCCTGAATCAGATCCTAAACCATATTCAATAACTGGAAGTGTTCAAAAAGGCCCCTTTGTAAATGGGAGCGATATTACTGTTTATGAGCTGGATACACAATTCAAGCCAACCGGAAGGACATTTCATTCTACTTTGAATGAACTTGGGGGTTTTAAACTGCAGGAAACTATGCTTATTTCGCCTTTTGTAGAACTGAATGCCGAAGGTTTTTATTTTAACGAGATTTCAGGTGATTTATCAAGTGCCAAAATTAGTTTGAAAGCAATTGTTGATCTTTCAGTAAAGGATAGTTGCAACATAAACCTGCTTACTGATCTTGAGTTTGAAAGAGTGAAGTATTTAATTGCAAACCAGAATCTATCATTAATTGATGCCAAAACTCAGGCTCAGGAAGAATTGCTTACAATATTTAGTTTAGAGAGTTTTACTGTAGGAAATGCTGAATCTTTAGATATAACACAAATCGAGGAGGATGATGCTATACTTTTAGCCATTTCAGCCATTATGCATGGCAATCTTAACACCTCTGAACTCAGCGAATTGAAAGCATATATTGCAGATGACATATCTGAAGATGGAATACTAAATAACACAGTATTACAAAACAAATTATTGGGGCAGGCAATGGTGCTGAATTGTAGTCAGATAAAACAAAATCTTCTCAACCGATACATTGAGTTAGAGTTGGAAATCGATAATATCAATCACTTTGAAGATTATGTAGATTATTTTATTGATCACTTCAGTTATAACTTTGACTGGCTCAATGATATGCCATTTAGTTTTCCATATTCCACAGATAACGGGATAAATATACTTCATCCTGATATTCTCGAGATTAATGATTTCGGAGCAACTTCATTTGCTGTTGATATGCCAAATGCCGGAAATATTAAAATTGTGATGACACGAACAGCTGGCCTGGGAATGTGGGGCTATTCTCCTTCAGAAGCATATGGATGGAAGGTTAGTGTGTACAATGAAATAACTAATTCTCAGACTTTTACTTCTACCTTGAATGGAGTTATTATTGATATGCCTATTTATTTTTTTATTAGTTCAGGGCAAGCAACCCTTGAGTATTTTTACAACAATTCCAATACATCTTTTTTTACCAAACTCATTTCCTGGGGAGGCGAAATCAATGATGATTTTGTATTTGTTGAAGGTGGCAAACAAAACTTACTGAATGTTGCTGATGGAGAGGAGTTATTTGCAGATACTTTGTATGCTGTTAGGTTGCAAAAAGCCGGTGCATGGGACATAAACTTTTCACTTACCTATCCCGAAGGAATGAACGTAGAAGTTTATGAAGGAATGGGAGATTATTCTTACACAGAATCCGTTGGGTTATTAAACTTTACTCTCTCAGGATCAAATGAGAGAGACTATATTTCAGAAATAGTACTCAATATACTAGGTGAAGGTACAATCAATCTTTCCAGTGAAGATCTGGAGATTGAAGAAGGGGTACCTCTAAACAGGAATTATGTTATGACAAGGTGGGAATAGTGACCTTTGATGATTTAGTTCTTAGGGCGAAATGCTTTCATTGAATTTTCATTGCATTCCAGGTAAGGTCCTCCAATAAGATCAATGCAATATGGAATAGCAGGAAATACAGCCTGCATACATTCACGAATTGCTTTTGGTTTGCCAGGTAAGTTTAAAATAAGTGTTTTGTTTCTTATGCCAGCTGTCTGACGACTAAGAATTGCCGTGGGTACGTATTTCAGGCTCTCAGTCCTCATGAGCTCACCAAAACCAGGCATCATTTTACTGCAAACTTTTTCCGTTGCTTCGGGTGTAATATCGCGTGGAGCAGGGCCAGTACCTCCGGTAGTAAAAATCAAGCAACAATTTTCTGAATCTGACATTTTCATTAAATGGAGTTTGATGGACTCAAGATCATCCTCAACAATGCGATATACCAAATTCCATTGTGTTTTTAAATATTCGTTTAGAGTATTTTCAATTTCCTTACCGGAAATATCTTCATATATCCCTTTGCTGGCACGATCTGAAACAGTGAGTACTCCAATATGCACTTCCTTGTCTTTATTCATTCGCTTAATCTTTACAAAGTTAAATTATAGATAAAATTTGAATTTTATCTTAATAGTTTTTCTATGTTCTAAATTTCATGAATTTTCAGTTCAAGTTTCAATACTTTTTCTATCTTCATTAAAGTATTATTTTCTGCCTAAAGCGGTCAATGATACTAAGCGATGATTAATAGAATGAAAATCTAGAGAAATGAAGCAGAAAAAAATTGTTATTGTCGATGATTTTACCGGCATCAGGAGTATTGTTAGAGAGACATTGATAAAAAAAGGATACCAGGTCCTGGAGGCTTCAAGTGGACAGGAAGCTATGAAATTTTTTGATGGCACTCAGGTTGATCTTCTGATTACAGATTTTGATATGCCGGATATGGATGGAGCTCAACTTGTTACCAAAGTCAGAAATATGACCAGGTATTTGTTTACACCTGTTATAATTTTAAGCGGCGTTAGAAAGGATAGAGTAGAAGATAGAATTAAAGATTTAAACATTGCTGCCTACATTCAGAAACCTTTTGAGATAACTCATTTTTATTCTGTTATTCAAAGACTTGTTTGAATGATCGTATCGCATTATGCGATATTCTGAGGTATCATTGGAACTTGCTGTAAATGAAAAAACCCTGTTGTAATAACAGGGCTGAATTTCAGATAAATTCCTTTGATAAATTCCTATAAGTATGACTAAAGAATTCGTGAAATAGTTGCACGCAGGAAAAAAAACTTAATCCTGGAAATAATCTTCAATAATAATTTTCACCTTTCCATCAATATGAAAGGATTCCCCATTAGGATAAATACCTTTGGCAGTGTAAGAATAAGTACCGCCTGGTGCAATTCGTCCAAGCACATAACCATTCCAGCCTTGCTTAATATCATTTGTGGTAAACACTTCTATTCCATTTGAAGTTTTAATACTTAACTGATACTCCTTAGCTCCATAATTTTTTGGATAAAAAATTGCACTCTGTGCTCCATCGCTTTCATAGTAACCATTGTTTCCTTTATCGCTGGTGTTTGGTTTAAAAGTATATGGGAAGATCAATTGATAGTCATTCTTTACAAACAGATTTTTAATCTCAGTAGTGTCTCTGCATCCATTATCTGAGCTTGCTATTAATTTTACATAATAAACACCATATTCATCATATGTATGAGCAGGATTCTCAATGTTTGTTGTGTAATTATCACCAAAACTCCATTGATGAGAATTACTTCCTTTTGATTTATTTATAAACGCCACTTTCCTGTCGGCATTATCTGATTTTTCAATATCAATAATCGCTTTTGCAACTGGGGTTTCAAACACCTGAATTTCTTTTGAATAAGTATCAGTATATCCTTTATTATTTGAAATAGTAAGGCTTGCAATGTATGTTCCGGGCTTGGAGTAAGTATATGAAGGATTATGCTTGTCTGAGCTTTTTCCATTTCCAAAATCCCAGGCATAAGTAATTGAAGGATCAGATAGAGCCTTAAAATTTACTTGCAGGGGTGCGCAACCTTTAATATTGGTAACATCAAAATATGCAGCCAACAATTCCTTATTACTATTGATTGCCTGTTTGTCAACATTAGCTTTTTTGTCAGAAGGTATTATGTCCGAAGACTCATTAATTGTTTCATTAGTTGAAGGTTGAAGTAGTTTATCTGTCTGACTGGCATCAGGATTACCATTAAAATACAAAAAACCGGCGATTATTGCACCGGCAAGAATTGTAGTATAAACTACGTTAGGTTTATTCATTTTAAAACTAAAAAAATCAGAAACCCATAGTCTGTATTTTAATCGGCTCAACACTTTTGGTGAAGGCGTTTCCACGTGCTGTTTAAATGCACTTTGAAAAACAGTTTCCAGATTATTACTTTTTTTCTCCATTTATATCCAGTTCAATTTTTTCATTCTTTTAACTATCCAGTTTTTTGCCCTTAAATATTGTGTTTTGGATGTACTCTCATCAATATTTAATTTTGCAGCTATTTCTTTGTGTTTATACCCCTCAATAGCATACATATTGAAAATTATTCTGTAACCATCTGGCATAGTCTGTAATAATTCATACAATTCTTTTGCCTCAAGTTCATTCTGAGGTGTTGATTTAAATTGTAAATCTACCTCATGTACCTCCTCAATTTCCTCGTGGTAATAATGCTTTTTTTCTCTGTGGAAATGTGTTATAGCAGTGTTTACCACAATTTTTCTTATCCAGTTTTCAAAATGTCCTTTTCCTTTGTATTCTTTAATACTCTTCAAAATCTTGAAAAAACCATCCTGCAAGATATCTTCAGCTTCACTTTTATCAGCAACATATCTTAAACAAACAGCCAACAGCATAGGGGCATAATGAGAATATAACTCAATTTGTGCCTTTCTCTCATTTTTAATACAGCCTTCAATTACTTTTTCAAGATTGAACATCTGTTCTGAAATAATTACTAAGTATTCAAAAAAATAGTTGCATGCATTATTGTTAATAAGTGCATGAATAAATTAAATACGTAAAAATCAACGCATTTCCTTAGTGAAGGTAAGGAATATCATCGTTTTAAAATGAATAATTTATCAAGGCTTCATTCTCAAAAGTCAAGTTGTATACTGTTCCAGTTAAAAAAAGACAGCTAAAAAGACATGAATAAGTATGGAGATTATTAGTTCTCATATGTCTGTTTTCAGTAAGTTCGAGCTATCTAATTCCTTGAATTAATATGAATTAATGAATATCTTTAATTAATATACTTATCTTTACGACGATTTGAGATGTGAAAACATTAGAAAGTTGTGTGTTTATTATTAACTATCATAATTTCATGTCTCAATTATTTAGTATTGATTAAGTTTATTGATATTGAAATAGTTAAAACAGAATAATTTAAGAATTATTAACTAACATATTATTGAATTATGAACATTTACGTAGGCAACCTGAGTTTTAAGGTTGAAGAACAGGAATTATCAAAATTATTTGACGAATACGGAGAAGTATCATCTGTAAAAATCATTACTGATAAATATAGCGGCAGAAGCAAAGGATTTGCATTTGTTGTTATGGAAAATGACGATGAAGCAAAAAATGCAATTAATGAATTGAATGGTACGACAGTAGATAGCAGAGAAATTGTAGTAAACGAAGCAAGACCAAGGCGTGATAATTTTTCTCGTTAATTTGCATAAAATTTAGTATTATGCCAAAAGGTAAAGTTAAATGGTACAATGATGCCAAAGGTTTTGGATTCATTGAGTCTGAAACCAACGAAGATATTTTTGTTCATCGTACAGGCATTATGAAGCCAGCGAATACTCTTGACGAAGGACAGGAAGTAGAATTTGAAGTCCGGGATGGAGAGAAAGGATTGATAGCTTTTGATGTTAAAGCGCTCTAATAGCTTTTATCTCTGAGTTGTCTTATTGGCACAGATTTCATTAGAAATTGTAATTATTGGTTTGATATAAAGCAAATTAGGCATTATATAGTGACTTTTTTGTTCAGGTTGTATATCAAATCAATAATTTTTTTGCTTTTTTTTTTACTATATAATTTTATATTTATTTTTAACAACCAGCCCATTTCCAGCAAAGTATATCCTGTATACCTGATTTAGATGGAACAATACCAAAATAAATTCTGAAAAATTTCAGGACTACATAGTCAATTTATTTATAGACTGTAAAAATTAATTTTTTCAGACCTTCCATAAATAAATACCCGGCATTAATAAACTTTTGTTTAAAAAATACATGATTTCATTAAACAATTCTTCTGTTTTGTTTGTTATAGACTTGTTTATGATTATATAAATCATTTATTTAAATTTTTAATTATGCCTACTTATGTAACCAGATATTCTTTAATTGGAATTTTTTTTCTTTTGCCTGCATTTTTTTCTTCTTGTGCTTTTTCCTCGAAAACAAGCAGAAATTACTATGAGAGTTCAAAAGAAAAAGAATATGATGTTGTGGTAGTTCCCGGTGTCCCTTTTGAAAACGGAGAATGGAGCAAAATTATGAAGGCAAGGGTATATTGGTCAAAATATTTGTATGATCAGGGAATTGCAAAAAACATTATGTATTCAGGGTCAGCCGTCTATTCTCCTTACAATGAGGCAGAGATTATGGCCTTGTATGCCAGTGCTCTTGGAATACCGGATACAAACATCTATACCGAAAATATGGCCGAACATAGCACAGAAAATATTTATTATTCATACAAGAAAGCCAAAAAGCTTGGATTTGAAAATATTGCACTGGCTTCTGATCCGTTTCAATCTAAGATGTTAAAAAATTACATCCGGAAAATTGTAAGTCCCGAAATAGATCTGATACCTATAAATTTTGATACTCTAAAATCGATGGAACCCATAATGACAAATCCGAAAATTGACTATCAATCTTTATATGTTAAGGAATTTGTGCCTTTAACAGAACGTGAAAGTTTTAGGGAACGTTTTAGAGGAACCCGGGGCCTTTCTGTTGATACCTTAATGTATAAATTTTAAAAATACTATTGAGCCTTTATTTTTGATCCTGACAACACTCAGCTATTAGAACTGGCATATATTATCCTCCGGAATAGGAACTATTTCGTAACCATTATAAACTGAATGGGCACATTGATCATTTCAGCGAAATCTTCACCGGCTTCCAGCATATCATCATCCTCTTCATGAAAATACCAGTATAACTTAATATCGCAGCCTTTTTCAATGAATCCATTCATCAGCATCAGTATATCGGCAATAAACTTTGCAGCTGCAGAATTAAAATATTCCAGTTTGAAATTAGCCTTCAATGTGTTTTTTTCAGGAGAAGAATCTTTTTTTGCGATACATTCATTTAAGTACACTTCTAATTTTTGAGTTACCATTTCATCCAGATTCCTGATATTCTCAGGGAGGCATTTGCCACTTATCTCAAAGACCTTTTTTTTATCATCAAGGGTAATTGCCGGAATTTTTTCTGTTTTTAGTATTTCGATAACTTTCATGATAAAACTGATTTATAAATGGTTAAGAATTTATCAAATGTATACCTGATTTTTGTGATCAGCCATCTAATTGCATTCTTTGAAGATACAATATCCATAAAAAAATACAATACTTATACAGCAAAATTTTCTTTCGGATAGCATAAATTAATACAAGGAAATAGTGCAGGCGGAGGTCCTATTATTTTGTTTCTATATGTTAAGCCATGAATGCCATTACAGATTAACCAAATAAAAAACCCCGGGTTTAACCGGGGTTTCGGAATAATTCCTAATGATTAGAAAAAAACCGTGTTTAAGCTGTCCGATAGTAAGACTATTGAAATGCCAAAATAGTTGCACGGCGTTTATTCATTTTTCAATCGATGTTTTAAATATCAGTAAATCAATAATATTGGTATAATAAAATTTAATTCTTTATAATAATTATTCAGGCTTAGCTTTCCAGTTCTTTAAATTCTCCCACGGTTTTTGTAAAAATGAATATAGCAAATATCCCCAGAATAGTATGAGCGGCAAGCGTGTACATGATGTATTCCGGATGTTGGTTTTTTTCATAGACACCCATAAGCATAGTATAAAAACCGCTAAGTAAAGCACCGATGAAAGTAGCTAGGAAGTTAGTACCCATATACAATCCTGCTTTCTCTTTTGGTGCAATCCACATGATGTATTCCTGGATTCGTGGAGAGGAAATCATTTCTCCAACGGCAAAAAGAAAAATACCTAAAAAGACAAGTCCATTGAGTGATGTAAGTGAAAAACCAAGCAAGACAAACCCAACTGCAGCCATAAACAGACCGAAAAGGAATGATGGAATAGCCGGCTTTTTTTCAAAAACTCTGGATATTAGCAATTGAAATATTATAATGATAAAACCGGTATGAGAAATAGCTTCAGCATTTATCCTCCATATACCATCTGTCTCACTGGCTAATAGTGCTTTTGTAACTCCTTCGCCAATCACATTTTTCACTCCTATAAAGAGCTCGGCAGTATCCATATAATCATTAATATAAACCGCAAGCACATTAAAGAAAGCCCAGAATGGAAGCCAGAAAAATACACCAAGCAAGATTATAAACACCAGAAATTTGATATCTGAAAGTGCTTCAAGCATATCTTTAAATTTCTTTTTAAGTGATATTCCTTCAATTTCCCGAGGAGGTTCTTTGTAGAAGAGCAAAGTGATTATAAACATAAGTGCAATGGCAGCAGCAGCAGTATAAAAAACATAATCCCACGACATGGCGCGCAATTTTCCCATAACAATAGGACCGAAGGAAGCTCCTAAATTAACCATCCAGTAAAATATACCGAAACCTAATGTCTTATTGGAGCTATCGGTTGTTACCCTTACAGTTGCAGATATCAAGGGTTTGAAAATTCCTGCTGCAAATCCAATACTGAGCATTGCAAGAGCAATACCTGAGAAAGACTTTGTAATTATTAATAGTAATATGGAAGGTAAATATGCCAGGTAAGCAATGATTAATACTTTCTTAAAGCCAAATTTGTCTGCAAAGGTTCCTGAAAACAAAGGGATTAAGTATGAAAAAGCCAGGAAGATCATTTGTATTATACCCAAGTCACTTTTTGTATATCCTAATTGTCCGAGGTAGATACCAAAACCCATATAAATACCATAGTATCCAAATCTTTCAAGAATTTCAATAGTATTGGCTACCCAGAATACGGGTGGAAATGATGATCTGTTTTTCATAGCTTAATCAGTTAAGATGAAGATTAAAAATACAAATATTAGAATAAATAGAAGGGAATAGCTATGATTTATGTCAGAATCATGACGAACAAGATTCTCGATTTCTATCTGTTCAGGAATTGAGTTTGAGCAGTTCCTTCTCAAGAAGCTGTATCTTAGGAAAGTCCGGATCTAGCTTTTTTATCTCATCCAGAATTGTTTTCAGGTTTTCAGCTTGTTCATACTTGGCATACAATATGCCCAGATTAAACAGAAAATTCAGGTTGTTTTTATAATCGGAATATGCCTTTAGATAATAAATTATTGCACTGCTGTCATTTTGTGTAAAAAGAATATCTCCTATACATCTGTTTGCAAGTGAGGTTTCCTTTATCTCCAGAGATTTCAGAAATTCTGGTAGTGCTTTATCGAAATTAGCTGCACGGTACCAATTAAAGGCCCTGTTAACCTGATCCTCAACCTGTTTCGGAAGATAAAAAACATAGTTCTTTTTTTCTGTAGGGTATGTTGGTTGATAATCAGGATCCACTCTTTTTATTTCAGTAAGTATATTATCTGCCGCCGTCTTGTTACCACTATAATAATATACTTTGTGAAGGCTATTCATTATTTGCAATTTAGCTTTCATATTGTTATCCAAAGAAGCTGCTTTACTCAGTGCTTCTAATGATCCTGCGTAATCACCCTTTAATAGAAGAATCTCTCCTTTCATATAATTTGCATAAAATGATTCCTTTAATTCAAGTGATTTATTAACTAATTTCAGGGCCATTGAGTAATCATTGATCTGCATCAGACAATAAATAGCCAGGTGGAGATCCCTGATTTGGAATGGATCGTATTTTACATTTGAATAGTATTCTTTAAAAGCTTTGTAATAGTCGCCGCTTTTCATATAAAAATCTCCCAGGATAAGATGAGCCTGATCAATGGTCAAGGAGGGGGTGGTGAGGACTGCAAAAGCCAGCGAATCTATGAAAGAATCCGGTTTGCACGTATTACGATATTGATCGGATGAAGATTCAAGTGATCGAAAGGGCCAGTTTGTCATCAATAGATTAACGCCATGTTTCCCTGCCAGACTATCCAATTCTGTGTACCCCCAATTCCTTTGATAATAAGATGAATTTTTATAGTATACAGGATTTAATTTTTCACCCATAATGCCTGATTCTGTCATTCCATTGAAAAAAGCATCTGCCATTAAAAAATAGCCATCAATATTGGGATGAACATGTTCGGTAATCAGGTTATTCCCAATAAGTTTATTTGGAGATGCTTCTTCAAAATAATCCTCTTTCATCGGGATGAGAAAAGCATCGTACTTCGATGCCAGCATACGGATAATTTCATTTATTTCCTCAGACGCCCTAAACCTTATGCAATCTAAATCTTTGGCATAGAAATATATTTTTTTTGCTTCATCAAACTTGCCGTTTTTTTCACTTACAATAGCATCATTAAATGCTTCTGAAGCCAAAGGATAGTCTTCTGTAACAGCCGAGCAAAAGGGTTTAAGATCTTTAATATTGCTGCATACCTCACTTATAAAAACCGGAACATTCTTTTGTTTTGCTCTTTTTAATAATTGATCCATATTCTTTCTGTAGTAGTCTATCCCGGTATTATAAATATCACCCTTATAAGTTATGTTCTTATTATCTGCAATTCTTTTCATTAGTGTTCCCTTGATACTTTCCTTTTGGTCATTTTGAGATAGTCTATCCCCAATTGAAATCATTGCATTCCTTAATGCCTGATAGATTTTAAATGATAGAAGTTTTAAATGTAAAATTGTTAATTTCCTGCTATTTATCTTTTTTTCAACAGATCCAACACCTAACGCACCGTAGAATTCATTGTGACCTGCATAAATTAATATTGCATCAGGATCTTCTCCCAGTACATCATCTAAAAAATCCAAGATAGTAAAGCTGTTAATTGCAGTAATAGCTGTATTGATCACTTCGATTTTTTTATCGGGGTAACTGTCCTGAAGCCTTTCTTCTAATATTCTGGAAAACATCAAATTCTGGTTGTACGGAAAACCCAGAGCTGTTGAACTTCCAAGTACAAAAATTCTAAATCCGTTCTCTGGTTTTTCCTTCAGGAACATGTCCCCACATGGTTTATTATGACCGAGCTTTTGAAAATATTTCTTTCCAATATCAGGATTTATAAACTTATAATCTATGTAGTCTTCTTCAGGAAAATCAATAAACAAATTGTAATCATCTCCATAATTTGTGATCCTTAGGAATAGTTCCACAATGAATAATAGTAAAAAAGGCATACATAACAGAATAATACTGAAAAGGGTCTTTTTCTGTTTAGAAAGTCCTGCAGAGTCAATATGTTTCATATTGTTCATTCTGTTAAATTCTTAGTATAATGCAATACCTATGATAAATCAATATTCAATGAGGAATTAAAAATACATTTTTTTCTTTCCATATTTGTAACGGACTTAGTTAAGCATGCTATTTCAATGCAACTTAATATCTAAGCTGATATTGAATATTATCATTATTGAACCAGGTTTAGTTGTACATAATTCTACCTTAAAAAAACAATAGTCCTCTTCTGTGAGAAAGATATTGTTGATTTTTGGATCGTGACTTATATATCTTAATTAACTATAATAATGTGATGATGAAGAATATATTATATAGACTTTCAGTTGCTTTGGCATTCTTATATTTAATCAATAATGCTATACTTGTCAAGGCGCAGAATACTTATACAATTAATACAGAGAACATCCTTCATAATGTTGATGAAAAAGTATATGGGCAGTTCCTTGAACATATTTATAATTCAGTGAACGGAGGGTTGTGGGGAGACCTGGTATGGAACAGGAGTTTTGAAAGAATTGGAGGGGCCAATGGACTATGGGAGATTGATGATACAGTTATAGTTCAGTCGGCTTTATCAGAGGATGTTCGTTTACTCTTTGGGGAAACAGACTGGGGCGATTATGAAATTACACTTAAAGCCCAGAAGATTGATGGAAGTGAAGGTTTTTTGATATTGTTTCGTGCCAACGGTGAAAATTTTTACTGGTGTAATATTGCGGGATGGAATAATACTCAACATGCAATAGAAAAGGGAACCACCGGTGTTCGCTGGTCTGTTTTTAACGGGAATACAACTCCTGGATCTATTGCCACAGGAGTATGGTATGATATCCGGATTCGGTGTGAAGGGAATCATTTTCAGGTTTGGTTGGATGAAACGAGTATTTTTGATTTTACCGATGCTGCTGCCCATTTATCCGGACAGGCCGGAATAGGTACCTGGAATACTGCAGCAAAATATACTGACATACTGGTTACTGAAATACCCTCAGGGGACACATTATTTATTGGATTACCGGATCCTGATGCTAAGCAGGAAGTTCTGTTTTCAAGCTGGGAGAAAGTGGGTACTCCTGAAATTTACATGGATACGGCATCATTAAATAGTGATTTATGTGCCAGGATTGAAAATGATCAATCCAGCGAAGCTGGTATTCAGCAAGATGCCTTTAATTTTATTGATCAAACTTACCAGGGATCTTTCTGGGCCAAAGGAGAATCTCCCGGTGGAATGAAAGTAAAATTACTCAACGGTACAGATGTTCTGGCTCAGGAAGATTTTGCGGCACCTGGAATAGACTGGCAGGAATATACTTTTGAGCTAAATCCGGGATTGGCAACAATAAATGGTATACTTCAAATCGTTTTAAATGACACCGGAACTGTATTTCTTGATCAGGTTAGTTTAATGGGACAGGATGCAATTGATAATGGAGGATTCAGGCCAGACCTCTTATCTGCAATAGAAGATCTTCAGCCTCCTATTATGCGCTGGCCCGGAGGATGCTATGTCTCTGCCTACTATTGGAAGGACGGAATTGGCCCACAATATGAACGTGTGACATATCCTATGGATATTTGGAATGATAAAGATGCGAATTCATTTGGAACTGATGAGTTTCTCAGAATGTGCGAGAATTTGGGAATTGAACCACTAATTGTTATAAACACAGGTGTTCTGGATGCAACCTGCGGTGTTCAGATTCCATTTAAATTACAGCCCGGGGAATATTTGCAGGATGCTCTGGATTGGATGGAATATTGCAACGGTGATCCGGATACAACCATCTGGGGAGCTCTGCGTGCAGCCAATGGCCATCGGGAACCATACAATGTTAAGTACTGGGAAATTGACAATGAAACATGGAGTGCAGGTATCAGTGCCTATACTAACAAGGTAAAGGAGTTTGCACCAGCAATGCGGGCCAAGTATCCTGATATAAAGCTCATTGCCTGCGGTAGTGGTAGCTTCGATCAGACATGGAACATAAATTTACTTAACCAATGTGCTGATCTCATCGACTATGTGAGCACACATCATTATGAGGATGCAAACAATTATCGAAGTGGTGTAATTTCATATGAAAACTTTCTGGTTCAATTAAGCGGACATATAGCTTCATCGAGCAATCCTGATATCAAAATTTATATGTCAGAATGGAATGTATGGTCTCCTATCGACTGGCGAAATGGTTTGTATGCTGCCGGTATGTTAAATGCTTTTGAACGTCAGGGTGAATATTTTAAAATAGGCGGACCAGCTTTGTTTTTACGTCATTCAAGTGCCGGATCGAGTTGGAACAATGCATTGATTAACTTCAATAATTCTCAATGGTTTCCTGCCCCAAATTATGTAGTAATGAAATTATGGCATGATTATTATGCTCCGAACTATGTTGAAACAAGTGAAACTTACAATGATTTCAATGCTGTTTCCACTATCTCTGCAGATAGTAGCGAATTGGTTTTTAAATTAGTAAACACATCACCAAATGATGTTGAAATAATCCTTGATATTGATCCTTCATTCACTGCCGGGAACGCCTATGTACATAGAATTAAAGCTCCGACATTAACATCAAGTAATTCCTTCTCAAATCCGGACAATATAAAGGTAAGTTATGGCGACAGAGGTTCAATAATTGATGGCAATGTTGTTTTCAATTCACCCAAGTATTCTGCTTTGGTTGTTGTTGTTGATCAGAATCCACCCAATAGTACAAACAAAACAGAAACTCATGGATCTTTTTTGTATCAGAACAATCCTAATCCTTTCAAGGAGAATACAATTATCGAATATGAGATTTCAGAATCTGACCATGTAACTCTCAGATTAATTGATGCTACAGGACGAATTATTTGTATTCTGGTTGATAAAGTTTTGGACCCCGGCAAATATCACACTGTATGGGAAGGTAGGGATGATAATGGCAATACCGTGAAAAGCGGGATATATTATTGTGAATTAAGTACTTCCTCTTTTCATGAAATAAATGCCATGAGTCTGCTGAGGTAAAATCATCATTGCCAGGAGAATGATTTGAAGAATGTTTGGTAAACCAATTCTTTCCGGGATTTTTAATATTTTTGTATTTTAATCTACCTTAAATAAACAATAGTCCACCCTTCCGAAACAGTTAATATTAATCTTTGCGAAGTAGTTTGTGATTGTATTATAAAATTAGGAATATGCTTAAAAGTAGAAATAGTAAACGCATAGTATTGTGGAATTTATTAGTATTCCTGTTTATTAACAGCACAATTGCTCAGCCTTCTCATGATCCTAGTCATATGGTGAAAGATGGTGGAAGGTATTGGATTTACACTACAGGTGATGGAATCTGGAACATGTCTGCATCAAATGCAGAATTTACTGATTGGCGTGCTGAAGATCTTGTTTTTTCTTCAGGTACCTGGCCTACATGGATCAATACATATGTTTCTGGCTTTGGCGGTACATTCTGGGCACCTGAAATTATTTATATGAATGATGCCTGGTATTTATATTACTCATGTTCAACATTTGGTTCGCAAAATTCAGCAATTGGTGTTGTCACTTCAACTTCCCTTGTCAGTCCCGATTGGCAAGATCTGGGTATGGTTGTTAAGTCGCCCGGAACATGGAATGTAAACGCCATTGATCCGGATATTTACCGTGATAAGGATGGTAAAGCATGGTTGTTGTATGGATCATGGTGGGATGGCATTGTTGTTACTGAAATTGATACTGCTACGGGTAAACCATTAGATGCTAATGATCTGCACATAGTAGCAAACAATAGTTGTGAAGCCGGGAATGTAATTTCACATGGTGATTATTATTACTTATTCTTTAATCGAGGTTCTTGTTGTAGCGGAGTACACAGTACTTACCATATTTTAATGGGGCGGTCAAGCAGTCCCTCAGGTCCGTTTTATGATAAAGATAGTGTTGCTACTCATCAGGGTGGTGGTTCACTCTTTTTGCATTCAGACGGCCGTTATATCGGTCCGGGACATTTTGGTCTGGGTGAAGGTAAGCTTACTTATCACTACTATGATGGATTGAGTAATGGAGATGCCAAACTGGGTATTACCACTCTGGACTGGGAAGATGACTGGCCTGTGGCGGTATATACAAATCCCGGAGGCCTGGAAGGCACATGGCTCATATCTAATTACTTAACTAAGAAAGTGCTTGGTCTGCAAGATTCAGATACAACCAGTGGTACAAATGTTGCACAATATACTGAAACCAGGGATTCAATTCAACAATGGCAAATTACATATGTTGGTGATGGGTTTTATAAAATATCTCCCCTTCTTGCACCAGACAATGCTCTTGAAGTGAATGAATGCTCTACAGCCAGCGGTGCAAATATACAAATTGGGAAATATGAAGCCAAAGAATGTCAACATTGGTATGTAGCATACTACGGTGGCACCTCTGCAGCTTATAGGATTATGGCAAACCATAGTCGAAAGGCCGTTGAAATAGCCAATTCATCATCACTTGAAGGAGCAAACGCTCAACAAAAGACATACAGCAATACAGCTATAAATCAACGTTGGAAATTTAAAGATCCTACTGTTACTGAATCAACAACTTTAAATTTAAAGAAACAGAATGAAGTCACAATTTTTCCAAATCCTTCAGATGGAAGCTTTACGCTTAATTTAACTCCATCGCCTGATAATCAGCTAGTTGATCTTAAAATATACACTATTAGTGGTGAGCTGATATATAGCCATTCATATCTAAATGAAAATACTATAGTTTTTACAGAACCACTCGATAAAGGAATTTATTTGATCTCTCTCACAACTAAGGATAAAGTCATAACTCAAAAGCATGTTGTGAGATAGGGAAAGGCATATTTCGAATGCATTTAATAGGAATACTTAAATATTTTTAAAGGTAATAATTACTTTTATTCAAAAATGACTCTAAATTTGTAACTTACGGTCAGAATCAAATATGATGTCTGTATTTGTAAGATTAAATCAAGAGTCATGTATTCTGTAAAGTTTTACTCTATAGCTATCTTTCTGTTTATTATTCTATCGCATGCTGGCATCAAGGCCCAGGAAGATGTTGGAGAACAACTTTTCAGAATTTCTTTCCTTACTTCGGATGAAGGACTTTCTCAAAACACTGTTGACTGTATTCTTAAGGATAGCCGGGGATTTATGTGGTTCGGAACGTGGAATGGGCTGAACCGTTATGATGGGTATTCATTTAAAGTATACAAAAAAGAAGACACACCACATTCTCTTTCAAGCAATTTTATCTATACAGTTTGTGAGGATACACAGGGAAACCTTTGGATTGGAACCCGAAATGGATTGAATTTGCTGGATTTCAAGAAAGACCGATTCATTAATTTCCTGCACGACTCTCTTAATCAGGGCAGTATAGCAGGGAATTGGATCAACATTCTTATATGTGATCCTGAGGGTGCCATCTGGATTGGAACAAATGGATCTGGTCTTGATAAGATTATTTTGGGAAAAGATAATGATAATTACAGTATTGAACATTTCAATGTATCAGAGCATTCATCTTTAAGGATACCGGGAAATTTAGTAAATAGTCTGTTTTTTGATAGTAAGAAAAGGTTATGGATTGGAACAGCAAGCGGCCTCTCACTCTATGATAAGAAAAGGGATACATCCTATGTATTTTTAAGCCATGCTGAAGATATAAACAGTCTGACAAGCAATGATATACGTTGCACATTTGAGGATAGTGAAGGAGTAATATGGATTGGTACCCAATTTGGGTTAAACCGCTGGTTGGAAGGGACTAATCAATTTATTCGTTACTATAATACGCCGAATGATCCCTCAAGTTTGTCTCATTCCAGTATCAATGCAATTGGTGAGGATCCTATGGGGAGATTATATATTGCGACCCTGGGAGGATTGGATATTTACAATAGATCTTTTGATAGCTTTTATCATCTTCCGGTAAATGAACAGGAAAACTTCAGTCTGAATAATGAATTTATTAACTCTTTATGGTGTGATACAACAGGATTGGTTTGGGTTGGAACAGAAAAAGGAGGGATAAACAAATTCAATATCTATCAGAAGCAATTCAAATATTATTCAGCAGATTCAAAGGATAAATTCAGACTTAATCACAACACAGTTAATTCCATTCTGGAAGAGGGAGAACTTTTGTGGGTTGGTACCGCTGGTGGTGGTCTTAATTTAATCAACCGAAACACAGGCAAGGTAAAATATTTTACTTATAACTCACAAAGGACTAATTCACTGGGAAATGATTTTGTAACCTCATTATGCAGAGATAAGAATAATAAACTTTGGGTTGGCACCTGGGGAGGCGGTTTCTCAGAACTTTTATCAGTGAAAGGTACTGTGAGTTTTAAATATTATCGGAACGATCCTGATAATTCTGAAAGTCTGATTAATAATTTTGTTTCTGCGATTGTTGAGGATTGCAAAGGAAATATTTGGATTGGGACTGAAGGAGGGCTTGATCTTTTTCACCCTGACAAAAATACATTCATACATATCCAAAACCAGGCGAATGCCGGTGAACAAATCTCAGAAGTAGGATGTTTGTTGCAGGATAAAAACGAAAATCTTTGGATAGGAACCCGCCAGGGTTTGTTTTTTATTTCTGAAGAATATCTGGATAATATTGATCAGAAGGTGTATGCTATTAAAGCAAGTTGTTTTAGAAATAATCCTGACATTCCTCATTCATTAAATGAAAACTATGTTATTTCTCTTTGTGAAGATATGGCAGGTAACATTTGGATTGGCACTTATGGTAAAGGTTTAAATAAACTTATTTGGGATGGTTCAGATCCAGGTAGCGTAAAATTTGAACATTATACACAGGAGGAAGGCTTGTCAAATAATGTAGTGTATGGGATCTTGGAAGATAAGTACCATAATTTGTGGCTTAGTACCGATTATGGATTATCTCAATTTAATCCTACCGATAAAAAGTTTAGTAATTATTATGTTTCGGATGGACTGCAAAGCAATCAGTTTTACTGGAGTGCTTATGCTGCAGGTGAGGATGGAACCCTTTACTTTGGTGGAATGAAGGGAGTGAATTATTTTCAACCTGAAAAGATCATAAGCAATACGATTCCTCCCAGACCGGTTTTAACCGATTTTAAGGTACTGAATAACCTGGTAGAACCAGGTATACCATTTGGCAAAAGAATTATCCTGGATAAATTGATCTCTGAGACAAATGAGATTGAATTGAGCTATAAAGAAAATACCTTCTCGATTGAATTTTCAGGTCTTAGCTTCCATTTGCCTGAAAAAAATATGTATGAATATAAACTTGAAGGAGTTGATGAAAATTGGGTTAGAGTTGGCTCCAACCGGAGATTTGCCAACTACACAAAACTTCCGGGAGGGGAGTATATATTTCGTTTACGGGCAGCGAATAACGATGGTTTATGGAATGTGACTCCAACTGAATTAAAAATTAAAATTACACCACCTTTCTGGAAAACCAATTGGTTCAGAGTTTTTCTTGGAGTCTTACTAATCTTACTTATAATTATATACCTAAGATTACATACCCGTGCACTAAAGAGTCAAAAACGAAAATTGGAGCAGTTGGTAAATGAAAGAACTGCACAAATTGAAGCTCAGAAAATAAAACTCGAGCGTCAAAATACAGAAATTCTTGATCAACGTGATCGCTTGATTCAATTGAACAAAAAAGTAAAAGCTGCTAATCAGCAAAAGCTTAAATTCTTTACAAACATTTCACACGAATTCAGGACTCCTATTACTCTGATACTTGGTCCATTGGAAAAGCTTAGGAAGAACTGGAAGGGCATGGATGAAACCAAGGAACTCTTAAACCTTATTACCAGAAATGCAGAACGACTTCTTTATTTGATCAATCAGTTAATGGATTTTAGAAAGATTGAAAAAGGGAAAATGGCTTTGCATGTTCAAAAGGGTTCTCTTGATGAGTTTATAAAGGCAATCCTGGAAGCTTTCAGGGATTTGGAACTACAAAAAAATATTGAATTACACTATTATTGCTCTAGTGAGTGTGAAACTGCCCTTTGGTTTGATCATGAGAAGCTTGAAAATGTCCTTTTCAATTTGCTTTCCAATGCATTTAAATATACACCTGATAAAGGCAATATTACTGTTCAGGCAAAACTTGTCCACCAAATCAAGGAAGAGTCAATTTCTATACATAATGGCAACACAGGTACAAAATCGATTGTTGAAATTGAGGTTGCTGATACAGGTATTGGAATCAGCAAGGAAAACCAGCCAAATATATTTAAGCGTTTTTATCAGGGCGAATACATGAATGAGGGAAGCATGGGAAGTGGCATCGGGCTTTCTCTTACTCGCGATTTGGTTAAGGTTCACAGGGGAAATATATTTGTTGAAAGTACGCTGGGTAAGGGCACAAAATTTACTCTTAGACTGCCTTGTACCAGGGATGCTTTCTCAGAAGAAGAAATTACAGAATCTAATTTTGGAGGGACTAATCTTAAGAGTCATGTAGATGTGCTTGGACATATTCTTGAAGCTGAGCGAGCTAAAGGAGATGATGCAAAATTCATTGAGTTTCAGAAATATGATGGACAACCCACCATATTGATTGTTGAAGATAATCGTGAAATGCGGGAGTTTATAGCTAGTAGCTTGAATCAAAAATACAACATATTGGTGGCAGAAAATGGTGAAATTGCCTTTGATCTGGCATTAAAGCATAATCCGGAATTGATCATCAGTGATATTATGATGCCGGTTATGGATGGACTGCATCTTTGCAGTATGATTAAGCAAAAAATAGAAACAAGTCATATTCCTCTGATATTGTTAACAGCAAAGGACGCTGTTGAAAATCAGATAGAAGGCTTTAAATCAGGGGCTGATGAATATATCCCAAAACCTTTTAATCTGGAACTTCTTGAAGCAAGAATTCATAATTTACTTGAGTCAAGGAAAATTCTGCGTGAATTATTCTCAAAATCAACCGTGGTAAGTCCTAAAGAGCTAACAGCCAATCCTACCGATCAGAAATTCTTATCAGAAGCTCTTAAGCATATTGAAAAAAATATTGATAATACAGAGTTTAATGTGAATGATTTTGCTTCCGTAATGTGTGTTAGCAGAAGCCTTCTTCACAAAAAGCTTACTGCCCTGACTGATCAGTCGGCAACAGATTTCATTAATACCGTACGCCTGAAGAAATCAAAGGAAATTATGATGGAAGGATCATACAATATTTCCGGAGTAGCTTATGCCGTAGGTTATAATGATCCGAAGTATTTTAGCCGACTTTTTAAAAAGCACTTTGGTATTTCCCCATCTGAGTATATTAAGCAACTACGCACTGAGGCAGGATAAACAAAGCTTAAACCTTATTCCATAAATACCTTTCTTTCTGTAATTCAATCAGGTACACAATAGTCCACTCATCCGAAACATTTATCCACCTGTTTTGGATGGTGGTCTCTTACTTTTAATCCCACATCTGAGTCCCTATTGGGTAAAGATCCTTAACCTAACATTTAGAATTTACTAACCTAACTTTTTACAATATGAAAAGACGAAAAAGAAAACTGTTCTCTTTGCTACTAATTCTAATGGCAATTCCGTCATTCCTGCATGCTCAAAATGTAATTACCGGAGTTGTAACTGAAGCTAGTAGCGGAGATCCTCTGCCAGGTGTAAACGTTGTGGTAGAGGGCACAGCAATAGGAACAATAACTGATATTGAGGGGAAATTTAGTCTCCAGGTCGATGATCCTGAAGCTACTTTGGTATTTTCCTATGTAGGATTTATTTCAGAACATTTACCATTAGGAGGAGCAACCACTTTAGATGTTACACTTGACCCTGATATCCTCTC
>CAYWBC010000034.1:0-40106 GCA_964456285.1 uncultured Bacteroidales bacterium | reverse complement strand
TAAAGTTTTTTTATTTCGTCAATGGAATCTGCCGCCACAAATACACCATGATTCTCAAGGAAAATTAGTTTCGGACTATTCCCTTGTTCTACTTTGAATTGATTGATTTTATGAAGTACTTTTTTAAATAAAATATACCCCGGATCAGTGTATTCTATGAACAAAGCTTCCTTTCCGTAAAATGCTTTTGTTTTCTCCTTCGCAGAATGACTGCATAACAAAGCATTCAATTTTGCAGGATGGGTATGCACTACGTATGCGTAATCAATAATGTTATGAAGTGATGTTTCTACCGATGGACGCAATTCAGATTCAATAACAGCCGCCGAAAGATCGTTTTTTACCTCCTGCTCCCGCAGTAAGGGATCAACACTGTACTCTTTCACTTCAACAACTTTTAATTTATCTCTTGACAGGCATACAAAGCCTTTCTCATTAATGGTCTGGAGGGATATTCCACTTGCCTTGACCCAAATGTAATTTTCGTTCTTGAAGGATGTATTACCACCTCCTGCAATAACATATTCAGGATTTCCTCCATAATGACGTGATATATTTACCAGATCTTCTAACATAGACAATTAATTAATTCACCAGTTTCTTTAATAAATAATCTTCAGCCTCGACTGACCATAAACCTTTGTTGCGTTTGCATATTCTGTTGAGTTCGGCAAATAGCGGATCATTTTCCCCTTTTTTTTCAAAATCAGAAAGGGGTGTTAGTGGTAAATTGATATGCATGTACAAAAGCTTTTTTCCTCCGGGAATATCGGGAAGATTCAAGGTAGCATCAATAACAGCATTAATGCCCCCAATGTGTGTAACCAGTCCGGCCGGATCCAATCCTTTTTCAAAATACCGCAACGATTCCAACATGTCTTGGTTATTACCACCCGAGGTTCCCACGATATGTGTAGATTGATAATGTACATTATAAAAATTAAATTTCACTTTAAAATCAGGATCCGAGGGCCCGGCAAAAAAGTTCAGGCAGCCATCTGACGCGAGTATTTCATCAGCCTGTTCGATCAGGGCTGGAACAGGAGCAAATACAAAAACATCATTAAATCCCTCCTTATCTGTAAGCTTGCGCAGCTCTTTTACAGGATCGCTCATGGAAGAAGTATTGATGTATTGTAATTCGATCCCGTTTTTGGCAGCTTCTTCAACTGTATAAAGACTGGCAGCCCGGTCGAGACGTGACTGATCAATATCTGTTACTACCAATAGTGAGGGTTGTATATCCTCGCGATGTATAGTATAGTTGATAGCTGCAAGACCCATGGGGCCTACACCTGCCAGCAAAGCCATCTTACCGTGATGTACAATTTCCATTTCATGTTTATACGAACCGGGCTTTGTGTGATAATTGGCATGCATAGCTCCAATTACACAACTCAAGGGTTCAGCCAATGCTCCGGGATAGAAACCTTCGCCCGAGTATTTAAGCAGGCAATCATTTTGCATAACCTCGTTAGGAATAATGATGTAAGTGGCATCACCTCCAATGTATTGATATGAATAACCGGGAGCACTTAATATTCCTACCGGACCATCTTCGTAATTCAATGCAGGTTGAATTGAAAATTTATCTCCTGCATTGAACTGAGCGTTCCATTTCTTCCCAACTTCAATAATTTCACCGGAAAATTCGTGTCCGATAATAATGGGATTATTTTTCACATCATTGGGAATACGTTTGTGGGCAGTTCCCTGATGTGCTGCCTTATAGGATGACATACATAGTGAATCGCATATGACTTTGGCCAGTATTTCATCCTCCTTTATTGGTGGGAGGTCGAATTCTTCCAGTCGAAGATCTTCTTTTCCATAAAATCTTACTGCTTTCGATTTCATATGTTTTTCGATTTTAAAAATTCCAATAACTCCTTTGTATTATTCATCAGGTATTTAGCACCTGCCTCCACAATGGAGTATTCTGTATCGTACCCCCAAGTAACACCCACAGGAATCATTCTTGCTGCAAGCCCTGTTTTCATATCGGTATCAGAATCACCAATAAACATCATTTCCTGTGTTTTGCATTTTAATTTATCCGCAATTTCAAAGGCACGAGCAGGATCAGGTTTCTTTGGGTAGCCCTGCATTTGACCCAAAACAAAATCAAATTTCCATTTTTTCAGATAATATTCAGATACCTTAAGCGTCAATGCATAAGGCTTATTAGTAAGAATGGAAATTGAGATATTTTGTTCATTTAAATAGTCAAGTATTTTATTGATTCCTGGATATAAACTAGTTTTGTTTGTGCAATTCCCAGTATGAATTTCAAGATATTCATCAAGTAATTTTGCGAGATAAGCATCGCTTGTATTGCCAGGAACTGCGCGTTCTAGTAGTTTTAATGCTCCATTTCCAATCCATTTCACATAAGATGAAGGATCGTGTACCGGATAATTATGGTTTACCATTAGTAGATTTGCCGCATCGGCAATATCAGGGATGGAATCAATCAGGGTTCCATCAAGATCGAATATAATAGCTTTAACGCTCATTCAGATTTTTCTAGTGTAGCATAACCTGTCCACCGGTAACGGGGATAGCCTGACCTGTTTCATACTCCTGATCGATGGCATAAAGTATGGCTTTAACAACATCGGCCACCTTGCACCCTCTACCTGCTGGTACCTGCAGTTCATAATATTCCTTCACATCTTTTACAGTTTTTGCTCCCGGTACTTTACCGGCTTTTAGATATTGTGCAAAAAGTCCGTTTTTCGGATCAGACCAGAGAGGCCCTTCGAAAAAGTTACCCGGACATATAGCATTAACTTTGATATGATAAGGCATTAATTCCAATGCGAAGGATTGTGTCAATCCGATGCCGCCAAACTTGCCTCCGGCATAAGCAAAGTTCTTCTTGCTACCTTGCAATCCCGATTTAGAATTGATCTGAAGAATATCGCAATAGGAGCCAGGGGAAACATTTGTTTGTATTTTCATAACCTGTGAAGCATATTTCGTACAGTGGAAAAATGCCGCATAATTTACTTCGGTCATTAAACGGAAAGTCTCTGAAGTCATTTCTTCTAATCCTCCTGCTCTGAGAATTCCTGCATTGCTTATCATGATATCCAAACCCCCAAACCGTAGTAAAGTTTCTTTTACCATTTCATCCACCGATTCAGGATTTGATACATCTGTCATAATAAAAAGAGCCTTATTCTCCAATCCCTGTTTATTAAGCGTTTCTTCCATTTGTTTCCCAATGGATTCGTTAATATCCGCGATAACAATTGTAGCACCTTTCTGAAAGAGCATTTCAGCAATACCGGCCCCAAATCCCTGCCCGGCGCCAGTCACAATACAAATCCTGCCCGACAGTGAATTATCAGTATCGGAAGGAACAGAAATAGAAATGCTTCCTAAACCTTTCAAGGCAAGGTATTTCGGGGGATTATCATGAACACCGTACCATTTATTGAAATTCTCCTGTAATACAGAAATGTCAATTTTTGTAGATTGTAGTTCCAGGATACTTTCCTTATCATTACAAATACCCTCAGATAAGAGTTTATCAGCAGTATCAGTTTTACCCGGAAAATATGAAGCTAAAACACGCTTATCCCGGGAAGCCAGCATTCGGATAGCAGGAAGTATATTGAACAGTTCGTTTTTCATGGGTAGAATTTTAATTCTTTAAGAAGTGTTGTATCAGGCTATGTCCCAGGGTATTATATTCATCCAAAATATCATATTTTGGATGACCCTCTGCATCGAGATATCCGATACCATCTTTCGCAACAAGGTATTGATGAGCCGCAATCAGACATGCTCCTTTATAATTAATTCTTCGCAATGTATCGCTTAAAGGAGCGCTATCTCGAGTATACAAAAGTATGGGTGTTAAATCGGGAGTGTTGTGCTCACTTCCAATTGTAACTATAAATCCATTATTCGAAAACCAGGTGGCATAATCTTCCAGTACCTCCGGACTATTGCGGGTACTGATAAATTCAATAGAATATATTCCACGATATTTTAATTCAGTTGCCAGCTGATGCTTATCTATTTCAAATTCGGTAAAATTTCCATTTTTATCGTCAGCTAACAGTGGATAAGTCGGGATTCCTCCACCTTTCAGAATAATCTCTTTTACCGCTTCAACCGAAAGAAAAGATTCAGGGCGTTCGGGAATGAAAGCAGGGCCACCAGCTTTCAGCAAATTATTTCGAATCTCATTTTCTACGGCTGCATGATTGTCTAATTCTATATTTACCTCTTTCCCTCCAAATATCTTCTTCATTAATGATTTCTTCTTGATATCATCAGGTGCTGATTCAAATATTTTCTCCCGTAAAACTGTTGCAAGATGTCTCTCCCTGATAAGTCCTTTTGTATGCGATTGCATGATTGAATCAAAATCGAGATGAATCTCAATGCCACATGCTGAAAGATGTTCATTTAGTTTTGTACACATTAGGCTAACGTGCTTATTCGATTCCAATTTCAGATTTTCTAGTTGGAATTGAAAGGGTTCTTCTAACCGGAAGGGATATGAAAGGCCTTTTCCGCTTATATAAATTCTGCCTGGATTATTCGGATCGTTTATACGAATATTTTTATCCTGATCAGGTTTACTCAATCCGATAAATTCTATATTGAAAAGCGGGAATGCCTTAAAATTCATACAGGCATCTGCCCAGCTGGAATACCCTGAAGTAGTATAAAAATCATTTATACCAATAATCCTCACATTCTGCTTAACAGCCAGCCTTACTGCCTGATCAACGGATTCGAATGCACTAAAAGAAAAAGGCGTATGCATGTGTGCATTCACATCGAAAATCGCCTCGTCGCGTAAGTCTGACAATTTATTATTTAATTCCTCTTTCACTGAAAACTGATCCCAGAAACTCATCATAATTGTTCTTATTTATACGCCTTCTTTTGCGCGCTTAATTTGTTGCAGATCAGTGAAATTTTGTCCGGCAACATGTCCTTTCAGAGGTAGAATTTTCTCGTGAATAGCATCAATGATCCAGTCGGGTTGTGGGAAAAATGCATCTTCGAGCTCATAAGCAGGAGTGATCCAATTCCGTGATCCGACAACTACTGTAGGTGCATCGAGATAATCGAATGCCAGTTCTGTAATATTCTGTGCCAGATCGTTCAGGAAGGATCCTCTTTCCGTAGCATCACTGGTAAGCAGAATTTTACCCGTTTTCTTTACTGATTCTATTACCAGTTCAAAATTGAAAGGCACCAGAGAGCGGGCATCAATAATTTCTGCTGATATGCCATATTTTTCTTCAAGTTCAGCTGCAGCATCCAGGGCCCTGTATAAGGTTGCCCCAATCGAAAGTATAGTTATATCCTTTCCTTCCTTTTTTATATCAGGTTCTCCGAAGGGTATTTCATAGTATTCCTCAGGTACCCCTTCCTTATGAAATTGTTCGCCTATATCATATATTCGCTGACTCTCAAAGAAAACCACCGGATCAGTTCCCTGAAGTGCGCTATTCATCAGACCTTTTGCATCGTAAGGTGTTGCAGGAAATACAACTCTTAATCCGGGAATATGCGTTACCAGTGAAGTCCAGTCCTGAGAGTGTTGTGCTCCATATTTGGAACCAACAGATACCCTTAATACTACAGGCATTTTAAGTACATTTCCACTCATCGCCTGCCATTTTGGTAACTGGTTAAATACCTCATCACCACTTCGTCCAAGGAAATCGCAGTACATAATCTCAGGAATTACCCTTCCTCCTGACATGGCATAACCAATGGCCACACCAACAATGGCTCCTTCTGAAATTGGAGAATTAAATAACCTTTGATAAGGCAGAGCTTCGGTTAATCCACGGTAAACAGCAAAGGCACCTCCCCAATCGCGATTCTCTTCGCCATATGCAATCAGTGTTGGATCTTTATAGAAACGATCAATAATGGCTTCGAACAATCCATCGCGCAACTGATATTGCTTCATTTTCGAAAATGGCTTTCCTTCCTTATCGAAAGCAAATCGTTCCTTTTTAGCAATTTGCTGTACCCTCGGATTTTCTTCCATCTTATGATTGACTTCAGGTTCCCTGTCCTCCACACTATCAACCGAACGATTTGAGAACATCATATCACCCAACAGTTCCTGGTTTTTAGTCAGATCCATATGGGGAGAAACAGTATCGTCGATGGCTAATTTCATGACATTAACCGTGTTGTCTTTAATTTCTTTTCCTATTTCATCGAGTTCGGATTGTTTGGCAATACCTGCACTTACTAAGTCTTTTCCAAAACTCAGGATGCAATCTACATCCTGCCAGGCTTCCACTTCCTCCTTCGAGCGGTAGGATGAAGCGTCTGAAGGTGAGTGCCCGCTAAAACGATAGGTAAGAACATCCAGCAAAACAGGGCCTTTCTTTTCCTCAAGAATTTTCTTTTTGCGTTTGTAAGCATCTATCACAGCCAGTGGATTATATCCATCCACCCTTTCGGCATGCATCTGATCTTTATTTACGCCTGCACCTAAGCGGGCCGCAATTTCGTAACCCATTGTCTCACCGCAAGTCTGTCCACCCATGCCATATTGGTTATTCATAATCGTGATGATCAGAGGCAATCCTCCTTTCATGTCTCCTTCCCATAATTCAGCAAACTGGTCCATGGTAGCAAAAGAAATTCCTTCCCAAACGGGACCACATGCCAGGGAAGCATCTCCGATATTAGCCACCACAATTCCTTCCTTTCGATTTACCTTCTTATATAAGGCTGAACCAACAGCTATATCGCCACTACCTCCAACAATTGCATTGTTTGGATAAATTCCGAAGGGAGTAAAGAAAGCATGCATACTACCACCCAGTCCTTTGTTAAAACCAGTTTCACGGGCAAAGATCTCAGCCAGGGTGCCATATAACAGGAATTTGCGAGCCAACTCTTTGAGGGTACCTTTGAAATTCTTTTTCACAATCGAATATATCACTCCATTGAAGAATTCAGTCATGATCTTTTCGAGTTCCTTTTCCTCCATCTGGTGAATAGCACTTAAGCCTTTTGCAAGAATTTCGCCATGACTACGGTGTGAACCAAAAATGTAATCCTCAGCGTCCAGCGTATAGGCCATACCCACGGCCGCTGCCTCTTGTCCAATGGAGAGGTGAGCAGGACCCGGATGATCATAAGGTATCCCTTCATACTCTCCTGTGGTTTTGATCAGGTTGATCATGGTTTCAAATTCGCGGATAACCTGCATATCGTGGTAGATTCTTAGCAGATCCTCTTTTGAATAATTATCCTTTTCTTCCTTTATGGATTTATTGTATTGGTTCACCGGGATGGGCTTAAATGTAATCTCTCCGGCCTTACGTACCTCCTTTGGATCGATAAATTGCGATTTTGGCATTTTCGTTACTTTCTTATGTTTATAAAATATTTTCCAACTATGTGGATTTATAATTTTTCTGAATTTTTATTCAGAAGTATGTTTTATCCTTTCGTCGCATACAAACAATTCATTTTAAAAAAAGTCAACAGATGCGACGAACTTATATAATTTTCTTAGGTGCAGTCTCAAAAGTGTTTAAAATTTTTACCGCCAAGATCGCAAAGAAGGCGCAAAGTACGCAAATGTCTGAAATTTAATCACATACCTCTTTGCGATCTTTGCGGAAGCTTTGTGTCCTTTGCGGTTTATTAACTTTTGAGACAGCCCCTATTATTGTTATAGCCCTACAGGCTGTTTTTATGCTATTGAACAACTTAATTTTTATTTATTAAAATGAAAAGATTACTTCTTTAAATATTTCAGAGACTGTAGGATGGGGGAAGACTACTTCCTGCATTTCCTCCAGAGTCATTTCATTTTCTATGGCTATTGCAGCTCCGTAAATCATTTCACTGGATGGATTTCCAAGCATATGCACTCCAAGTACCTCACTATACTTATCACCTACCAGAACTTTGCACAAACCGTTTTCTCCTTCGTTCTCAACCATGAAACGACCTGCATATGTCATTGGTAACCTGGCTACTTTGTATTTAATTCCCTTTTCCTCAGCATGTTTTTCTGTATATCCTACTGAAGATACCTCAGGGTTTGTATAAACTATAGCTGGTATAGCATTGTACCTCATATGATCATTGCCACCTGCCAGATTATTCACTACAACTTCTGCTTCGCGATAAGCAGTATGAGCCAATAAAGAATATCCGGTTACATCTCCTGCAGCAAAAACATTGGGAACATTGGTCTGCATTTTTTCATTCACCTTTATGCCACTCCTAAATAATTCAACTCCGATGTTTTCCAAACCGAAACCTTCCGTTATTGGTTTACGACCAGTGCTCAGCAATATCTTTTCAGCCTCAATGCTTGTTCTTTTATTATCTTTTTCAAATGTTACCTTATTGCCTTTAAGCTCCAGTACCTTTGCTGACAGGTGGATTTCAACTTCCTTTTTTGTAAAGTTGTCCTGTAACATTTTGCTAAGTTCAGTATCCATCTCACCAAGAATTTTATCCAGCATCTCAATAACAGTAACCTTTGTTCCAAGACTATTAAAAAGACTGGCAAATTCCATTCCGATAACCCCACCTCCAATGATAATAAGGGATTCAGGTACCATATCAAGTTCTAGTATTTCCCGACTGGTAAGTAAGTATTCCGATGATAGATCTAATCCGGAAATTGGTGGGATAGCAGAATCAGAGCCTGTGCATATCAATAGGTTTTTTGCAGTGTAGAGGTTTTCGCCAGCCTTTATTTCTATTCCTTCTTTTGATCGTCCCTGAATAGTAGCCGCAATTTTTATTACCTCAACTTTATTGTGTTTCATTTTTGCACCGACACCACCCACAAGCTTTTTTACGATCTTATTCTTCCGGGCCATCATAGCAGTAAAATCGTATCCGACTTTTTCTACCTGAATTCCATATTTTGAGGCATTCTTTGCATTATCAAATAACTTAGCAGAATAAAGCAAGGTTTTCGTTGGAATACATCCTTCATTCAAACATACTCCTCCAAGGTTCTTTTTCTCAAATAATATTACGTTTAAACCTTTAGCGCCTGCCCTTTCAGCAGCATTGTATCCTGCAGGTCCTCCGCCTATAATAGCTAGATCGTACATGTTTTTCGGTTTATCTTAGATTATAATTCAACTTCAAGATTCTCAATTTCAATGGCGATATCTTTCAAAAAGCGAGTTGCTTCTCCGCCATCAATAGCCTGATGATTATACGTCAGACTTAATCCGATATGAGGCACAAATCCATATACGCCATTTCCCAAATCCTTTGGTCGTGGCACAATGGTATTAATTCCCAAAATAGCAACCTGTGGAAGATTTATAATGGGAGTAAATATTTCTACACCATAATTCCCAAGATTTGATACGGTAAATGAAGCAGCTTCCGGTGATAAAATATCAGGATCGACGCTTCCTTTCCGACAGGCATCGGCAATAGTTTTAATTTCAGTTGAAAGCTCTCTAATGGAGAGAACATCTGCATTTCGAATGGCCGGAACCATTAGACCCCGTTCAGTATCCACCGCCATACCCAGGTGAACATTATTGAATTTTTTCAAGCTATCACCCAAAAAATGTGCATTCACTTGTGCGTATTTCTTCAAGATTTTAATTACAGCCAGACAGAGAAAATCGTTGATGGTTATGTTCGAGGGATCGCCTTCGTTCATTTTTTGTTTTGCCTGCTGTCTCAATGTCAGTAGTCTTCTGGCATCGGCGCTTAGATGATGAGTGAGTTGTGCAGAGTTCTGTAATGACTGATGCATCGCACTTGCAATAATTTTACGGATATTGCTTAAAGGAGTAATCTCATAATCATCACCTCCAGATTCAGCCTTAGTAACCAGATCATTTGAAGTTAATGTCCCTGCCAGCCCACTACCTGTGCGCTTGGATACAAGATTCTCTGATTCTGCTCTTTTCCTGGCCAGGGGAGTCATTTTTATACCTTTTTCTACAGCCTGAAAAATATCACGCTCGATGATCCTTCCCCCGGGTCCACTCCCAACAATTAATGATATATCTATTCCTTTATCTTCAGCAAGATGTTTTGCCCGCGGGGAGATAAACTGCTGTCCTGCAGGTTTTGCTATAAGAGTATTTTTCTGAATTGTATCATTAGTCTTCTCTTCCTGTGCAGAATTAGCTTCTGTAGAGGTCTTTTCTGACACAGTGGAACTGGTCCCAACTTTTCCGGGAGTAAATTCTTCGAAGGATTCACCAGGTTCACCAATAACCAGAACATTTGTTAAAACAGGCACTTCATCACCTGCTTCAAAAAAGATAGCCAGTATTGTGCCTGATTCCTTGGCTTCCTCTTCAAATGAAGCTTTATCTGTTTCATAAGCAAACAATATTTCTCCCTTTTGAACAGTGTCACCTGTTGATTTAAAGAATTCAGCAATTATACAAGATTCAACCGATTGACCCTGCCGGGGCATGATGACAGCTGTAGCCATAGAATTATTTTTTTACAAAGATAAGAATTATACCCAAACTTGTAATTACAAGTTCATATTAATTTTATATTAAACAAATATATATAAATATAAATGTCTGTAATTTAATCAGATACAATATTTTATTTTTTTTTAAATATAAACATGTATATACAACTTTTTGTACATGTTAGCATAAATTGTTTTAATATTGCCTTTTGTTTAGTATATTATGCCCGAACTTTTTAGTATTCATGGAAAAACCAAGATACAGAGTATTGTATGAACAATTGAGACGACACATCCTTGACGGTGTATACAAAGAAGGCGATCTTTTGCCTTCAGAGAATGAATTGTGTGTTGTCAATGATGTAACGCGTCCAACAGTGCGCCAGGCCCTGAATCTCTTAACCAATGAAGGACTTATAAAAAAGCATCAGGGACTGGGGAGTGTTGTACAGAAGCAACTCAGGGGTATTGGCATTCTTTCCATTACAGGTACAACTTCTGCAATTGGTGGGGAACATCTTAAGACCGTGGCCATTGTTAAGCCACAGGTAATGCAATGGCCGGAAAATTTCGTTTTTGAATTGACGGATACTGAAAAGGAAAGCGGCTGCATTTATTTTGAACGATTGCGTTATGTGAAGGATAATCCTGTTTTTTATGATATCACCTATTTACCAAACATTAATCTGCCAAGATTTACTTCAAGAAACCTTGACGACACATCCTTGTTCAATATCTTAAGAGAACATTATCAATTGGAGGTTACCGGGGGAAGCCAGTTTATAAAAGCTATTTCTGCTGAAGAGAAAATATGTAAGAATTTGAAAATCACCGGATCCCAACCCATACTCAACCTGGAAAGAAAACTCAATACCAACCGGCTCGATTTTTATGTTTATTCGATTCTATATTGCAACACCGAGGAATATAGTCTATTCGGAGAGTTTTAATTTTTGGAAGAATATTTATCCCGGTTAAGATGAAAGTGCCCGGACTATTCTTGGGAAAGCATATAGTGACTAATATTTCTTAACAGAAACCGTTTTTCTCACTAAAACCTCTGATAGTAACAACGAAAATAGACAGAAGAATAAAAACAGATAAAAGCCACCTACCAAGTGAGTTCCGTTTGTAGATAAGATCTCAACGGGTTTGGCCTGGTCGCTTAGGTTTTTGAGTTGACTGCTAACAATGCCGTTGAATCCGATGTATGCCATAAAAATGGCTACAACAATTACATCAGCCATCGACCATTTTCCTGATTTAATTACAAAGAAGCGGATCAGTTTATTCTCCCTCGTTTTTTTGAAATTGTGAAAGATATATGTACTAATTAGTTTTATGGTTGGGAAAATAATACTGAAAATGAAAATCAACGAGCCAACAAAAATCATTTGAATTGTGCCATCCTGGATTAAGATATGGACAACATCTGTAATACTCTTGCTCTGGAAGAAAAATATCTGCTCTTTAAATACTACTTCTTCACCCAAAAGCTGAAACAACAACAAATCAATTCTTGCCTCCAGCTCAATCATAGGTGTTAGGATGCCTCCCAACAACAAACACAAGGATGATAAAATCAGCAAAGGAACCTGGAAATGATTCAAAGGAACTCGTTGAATAATATTGATCAGAAAATTAAAAGCTACCAAAACCAGTATCAGAATTACCATCTTGTTGATATAGGATTCGCGGTTGTCAATTTTTTCATGAAGTAATGTCTGGCAGTCTGTTTTATTCTCACATCCATATTTTTGAAGCAGACTTTCCAGCATTTCCATTTTGTCTTTGTTGAACGTATTTGCAACAAATTCATCCAACTTGCTCAGAACGTACAATTTCAGATTCTTTTTTGTTTCTGGTTTATTTAATTCTTCCAGAACGGTTTGGGCAAAACTGGGTACGCTATCCCTGAGTTGATCTACATCCAAAGCAAAGCCTGCAATCCACCTTTTAATCCCTGAGAAACCTCCCGAAGTTCTTTCTTGCATCAAAACCTCAACCTCATTAATCAATTTGTATAATATTCCTTCAACATTTCCCTGGAGTTGATTGCGGTTCTTTGGTGTGAGTTCAAATTCGTTGATCTTATCTGTCATGATCACTGCTACTTTCCCGGACCATTCATTAACATTAAGAAGGCCATAGCGTATGTTATTTATCTCAGCCAGATCAAGCTTTTGTTCCTGGTTTTCTTCAGATAAAACGATTACCTGATAGGTAAAATAGATGGTGGCAGCAAGAAAAGCAGTACTAAGAAGAATTTTGAGAACTTTGATTGCAGGATTCATAATTTCAATAACTTAGGGTTCATTAGTAAAGATAAAACATTATTTGAAAATGGATTTTTTCTGATTAATTATTATAAAAATCCATGAATATCCATTACAAATATGATGTTATCATAGTACTTTGGTCTTTGATGATTCCGAAAGAACGCATTAATGTAGGTGTTGATGTTGCATTAGGCAAAGATGACTGGGGATTGTATTTCAGGATTGGCGAGGAGTTTGGCCGTTAGTAATAAGTGATAAGGTCAGAAGGGATATGCTTTATCCTTGAAACAATAGGATTTGCTGAAGCATGAATTAATTAGCCTGAAGCATGAGAAATTATTTTAGAAGCAATCGAATTACTTGCAGTTTTTATATCCATAGCAAACATACCAAAAACTCAATAACTTTAAGTATTTATAATTCAAGACACTCAAGTGCACTCTAAATACTTCCCCTAAAACCACTTATTTTTCTTGAAATAGGCCAACATAGTAATAGCCAATGCAGCCATTACTCCCAGCATAGCAAAGTAGCCATATTTAAAATGTAGTTCAGGAAGGTAATCAAAGTTTGTTCCGTAAATTCCTGCAATAAATGTAAGAGGAATAAAGATGGAAGCAAAAATGGTGAGCACTTTCATCACATTGTTGTCTTTATGCCCCATGAGTGTATTAAACTGATTGATATGGTCATTTACCATATTAAAATATTCTTCAATGGATTCGTTTGACTGATCTGCTAAGTTATCCAGTTCCTGAAAGTAAATCCTGTTATTACTATGAATAATATCCGGTTCTAACATTAATATCCGGGTAATTACTTCCTTAAGTGGCCGAATGGTCTTTCTGAAATATGAAACCTCTAACTTATAATCAAACAGTTGATTGCTTATATCATCATCCAAAGAAGGAATTTCCTCTTCTATGTTTTCAATTTTTTCGCCAATACTTTCAATGGCAATTAGGTAATTATCTACCAGGCAATCTAAGAGTGAAAATAAAAGATAATCTGCCGATGAATTACGTATGATTCCAAGATTATTGCGAATTCTATCCCTGACCGGCTCAAAGTGATCTCCAACCTTTTCCTGGAAACTAATCAATATATTATTAATTGTAATGAAAGATATTTGTTCAACCGAGATTCGATTTTTCTCAGAATTGTATTCAACTGATTTTGTAATTACGGTAATTGATTTTTTATCTTCAAAGAATTTTGTACGCTGACCGGTATTTAAAACGCTCTCAAAGGCCAGGGAAGAAATACCAAATTTTTCACCGATGATTTTTAGGGTAGATACATCGTGCAAACCATCAACATTCAGCCAGTTAATGTATTTCGTGTTAATCTTCCCGATTGCTTCATCAATTGCTTTGTATTCTGTTTCAATACTTTCATCCTTATTGTATTGGAATAAGCGAATCCTTGTAGATTCCATTTTTTGGTTTCCAATAAAGATGTAAGATCCTGGTGCCGCACCTTTTGCTTGTTTTCTGCTTTTAAGAAATCTTGCCATGTTATTTCCTATTTATGATGTAGTTAAAACAAATCTAATGTTTTTATTAAATACAGAAGTGAGATATATATTAAAATTAAAAAGTATCAATATTCGGGGACAAACATATTTTTTGCTAACTTATTCCCTTCTTTGATTAACCAAACCAATCAATTATGAAGAAAGCACTTAAGATAGTATTATACTCTTTGCTTAGCATTATTTTGCTAGTATTATTTGGTTCTTATTTTGCTTATAGGAGCTATTGGGCAGAAGATCCCGAAGTTGAAGTTGACTCAACCAACCTGTCCTATTATCATGAAACTTATGAAGAATGTCGATCTGCATTTGTTAAAAGCATTGAAGAACTGGTTGGAGAATTTGATAGTGTTGAAACAGGAAAATTTATTGTACCAAGTGAGGTGGATAAAGATTTAAGTCTTGACTGGTGCTATATTCCTGCGCAAAAGACAAAGGAGAAATTATTGATATTGAACTCAGGGCTCCATGGAATTGAAGGTTACACGGGAAGTGCATTACAAGTTATGTTTATTGAAAAAATATTGAAACAGCAGCTTCCGGATAATATGGGTGTTCTATTTCTGCATAGTCTGAATCCCTATGGATTTAAATACCATCGAAAGGTGACAGAGAATAATGTTGATCTGAACAGGAACTGTGTGCAGGGTGATCAGATGTTTGATATTGAGAACAATGGATATGGAGAACTTACTGATATGTTAATGCCTGCAAAACCACTAAATCTCAGCAATCTGCGCAACCAGTTTTTCTATCTGATCGCAATCTATAAAATCATACGAGAGTCTATGCCTGTGTTGCGCCAGGCAGCTCTACAGGGACAATACGAATATGACAAAGGTTTTTATTACGGCGGACAGGCATACGAACCCCAGATTGATTCGCTAAAACCATTTCTTATAGATAAAATTGATGACTACAAGATGCTGCTTAATATAGATTTACATACTGCATATGGAGAAAGAGGTACCATGCATAAGTTCATTGATAAACCAGAGGATGAAAAAGTATTGAAAGGAATTGAAACAATATTTAAGGGTGAAAAAATTGACTGGGGAAGTAGTGACGATTTTTATACAATCAACGGAGAATACATTGTTTGGGCAAATAGCCTGGTACCTGATGTACAATGCATACCTATGCTGTTTGAGTTTGGAACCATGGACAGCCAGGAAACTTTTGGTTCGCTAAAATCCATGCAAATAATGATTATTGAGAATCAGGGTGTGCATTATGGATATAAGAATGAAAAGAATGAACTCAAAGCAAAATACTTATTTGATGAGATGTACTATCCATCATCTAATGTATGGCGATCAAAAGTAATTTCAGATGGTTATAATACGATGAGTAACATGATGGAGAATTATAAAAAGTTTGAAGTCATAAAAGAATAGTATAAAAACTCATACTATGCGTAAATATCAAATTATTAGGTAAATCCAATGTTCATTGTTTTTATTCACGATTGTTAATATCATTTTAAAATCATGATTTTTTTGCAATAGTTGCCTTCTGAAGTAATTAAATTGAGATAATACATTCCATTCGAAATACGTGTGGTGCTGATTTGAATATGCTTTGTGTTTCGATTAATAGACACAAAATCCAATAAATCAATTGCAATCCCACTTATGTTAACGAGATTCATGGATAGTATACTTGCATCATTGTCATACAGCATGATTGTAATAATATTGTTAGCAGGAATGGGGAAAACTTCCAGGTTATCATTAGTTGCTGTTTGACTTTCAACGCTTGTTGAATTGCCACAAGTTCCACCATAAATTCCACAAAGCCAGTTGTACGTGTTATCACCATATTGTGCAGTGGGTATTCCTGCAAATCCCTCAGTATAACCATTCCATGCATTGAATGTAAAGGATGTGCTTTCAAAATTAGTTATTGCCTGTGATTGCAGATCTAGCCAGTTCTGGTTGTTCCCATAAACCGGTGAAGTGGGAAATACAATGTGGGCATCGTAGCCGGGAGATATATCATGTATGAAAGGAATGCCTGTCGCTTTCCAACTGGTCTGATAGGTATTTCTCCAGTTTATCAAATCGGTTTCATTGCTTGATCCTTCCCATATTTCGGGAATAAAACATTGAATTGCAATTACAGAAGATTGCTGAGCTAGCCAGGTACCTGTAGCTGTCGGAGTAGCTTTGAAAGATCCGGGAGCATAATTGTCGGGTGGTAAAATATCAAGTGCGAATCCTACATGTATTCCTGTACTGACAAATACTGCATCAGCAACATGATCGAATCCTTCTGAAAAACTCTGATCAGTAACTGATCCCTGGTTGGATGCAACATGAATAATAGATATTAGGTAACGTTCTTGTCCGTCCTGATCATAAACACGTGCCCATTTCTCAGGCCATTGAGTATTATCTGGATTAATAAGGTAGCGATCTACCAGATCTTCGATAAATGAAACCAGAAGGGGAGAGGGATCACCAGCAGTACCGGGAAAATCGTCAGCGAAAGTAAAACCATCGTAATCATCAGTGGCAGCAAAAGATTCAATATAGGGGGCAATGAGGATATCTTTTCCTAAAGCAGCATTGAATAATTCGTCGTGCGAAGCTGTGGAGGTTTGCATAGGCGACCAGTATGCCCAGTTGTCAGTGCCTGGTAAACCCCAGTACGACATGTTTACTAAATTTGCCCCTGCATCAATCATCTTATTAAGAGCGAAATTCCTGTTTGCTATATTCTCCGACCATCCCAGGTGTCGAGCATCTGCAGGGTGTAGGGTGAATAAGCCTCTGTTGTCGGAAGGATTGTAATCATAAAATTGCACACCGTTTCTCCAGTTGCCGGCAAAGAAAAATATGCTTTTTATTGACTGATTCTCGAAGCCGGGATTTGAAAGCTGACCCCATATTGGATCATCGGCACAATAAGAATGAACTAACATAGTGGATAGGATTATAAACAGGATGAACTTTTTCATAATGTAATGTTATGATTGTTCTATCAAATGTAAGGAGTAGTTGAAGAATAGACAATAGTAGTTATCAGGAAGTATATACTTAAAATTAGAGCTTTTTTTAGGATTTTCTATTCTATCTATTTAGCCATCAGTAATATAAGTTCAAGACGAGAATTTTTGAGGTAACATATTGGTTATATACCTGAAACATTTGTGATGCAAAATCAGCCTTATATGATATATTCACTATTGAAGGTACTGGTGATACCACGGTTGTTGTTGTGTTAAAAGTTGGAGGTGGTACAGCATATCATGTTTTGATTGACAATGTTTCGATAGTAGAAACAACAGAAACATCTTTCCAAACTGCATCAAATTCATCATTAAATGTATTTCCAAACTCTGTAGGAAATGAATTAAATATCAGGTTAACCACACAAATTCAGGAGGTTAATCTTGTGAATCTTCTGGGACAAACAGTTAAAACCTTTAAGAATATTAGTTCAGAAGAAGTATCTCTGGATGTTTCCGGAATAGAAGCTGGTATTTATTTTATTGTCATTCAAGATGTCAATGGCAAAATTGATGTTTCAAAATCACTAAAATTGTAGTAATATTTAAAATTGGATTACAATAGATATTTTATGAATGCTCCCCAATTACTATAATCTAATAGTTGGGGAGTTTTCTTTTATTAATCTGTATTTAAATTTGTTAATTTGACAAATAAATAACATCTTGTTAAGTTTTGATAGATTTCTATTAATGAGCGCAATTTATTAATTTTCAAATATTAGATTATGACAAATAGTGCATATCATTACATTATAAACAATTTTAGGAGATGGATTAAAATTTCACTTTTCCTGGGAACCTTAGTAGTAGTCTTTTCATGTTCAACCGGTCATATTGAACCAGAGGATGAAGAGAATATTCATCCTGCCGATACAAGGTTAAATTTGCAAACTGCACTCCAATTTTTAACAAGTAGGGATTCTGAACACAGATTAAGTTTAATTGATACATTGCAATTTGAAGATTTCGATCAACCCGATGAGCATTTTCCAACACTGATAATCGACCCAAAGAAGACATTCCAAACCATCGAAGGTTTTGGAGGAGCTTTAACCGATGCCTCTGCTGAGACATTTTATAAATTACCTGAAAGCAAACAAGAAGAAATACTTACTGCCTATTTCGATTCTGAAAAAGGAATTGGTTATAGCCTGTGTCGAACACACATAAATTCTTGTGATTTTTCCAGTGAAAGTTACGCTTACTCTGAACTGGAAGGAGATACTTTATTACAGCATTTTTCGATTGATAAAGACAAACAATATCGTATACCTTTTATTGTGGCCGCCCGAAACAAAGCAAATAAAAAATTGGCTTTATTTGTTTCCCCATGGAGTCCGCCGGCATGGATGAAAACCAATAATAACATGCTTCAGGGAGGTAAACTCAAACCTGAATATTACCAGACTTGGGCAGATTATTATGTTCGATTTATTGATGAATATGAAGATGCCGGAATACCAATTTGGGGCCTTACTGTTCAGAATGAGCCTATGGCTGTTCAACGTTGGGAGTCATGTATTTATACTGCAGAAGAGGAAAAAGATTTTGTAAAAGACTATCTGGGTCCAACACTTGAAAAGTCAGGTATGTCTGATAAAAAATTAATAATCTGGGATCACAATCGTGGTATTATGTACCAGCGCGCTATGGTTGCCTATGATGATCCGGAAGCTGCCAAATATATTTGGGGGACCGGTTTTCACTGGTATACCGGCGATCATTTCGAAAATTTGAAACTTGTTCAGGAAGCATTTCCTGATAAAAAAACATTATTTACAGAAGGCTGTGTATTCCCATTCGATTACCATAAACTCTCAGAATGGAATTGGGGCGAACGCTATGGAGAATCAATCATACACGACTTAAATAATTCTGCTGTAGGTTGGGTAGATTGGAATATTCTTCTTGATGAGACCGGAGGCCCAAATCATGTGGCCAATTATTGTTACGCTCCGGTTATTGGTAATACAATAACCGGTGAGGTATTCTATATGAATTCATTTTATTATCTCGGACATTTTTCAAAATTTATTAAGCCAGGAGCAAATCGAATAATTTGTTCCTCAAATTTTGATGATTTGTTGGCAACTGCTGCAATAAATATAGATGGGTCAATTGTTGTGGTTGCTATGAATCAGACTGATCAGGATATTGAATTCAGGATCTGGATTGAAAATAAAGCCATTACAGCCAAATCTCCGAACCACTCCATCGCAAGTATAATCTTTAATTAATAAGAGAATACTATTTACAGCATTATCGGTTGTTGATAAAAAATATTTCTCTGATAGTTATGGATTCACAGCAAAAATTTCCATTAGTGACACAACAATATCTGATTTTACTTTAGATAGTACAACTATTGCAGATTTAATTATTTAGGGACAGCTTCCATAATATGCATGTGCATTTCTGTATTCAAAATTTACACAACAATTTAACTCACAATTAATATCGGAACCGGAATATAGATTTTCAAAATCTTCGAGCGTCCAATCATCCCTAGGCCACTCTATGGTCACACATTCTTCTTCCCAGGGGCCATAATTGTAATTATTACATCCGGAACTCCGTATTTCATAAGTAATACTTATTGGGCCATCTTCTTTATCTTTCTTGCAGGTTGTAAGAATTATGGAAACAAAAGCAAGAGCTAATAATGAAAATTTCTTTCTCATAAATCTTGGATTGAATTAATGCATCGAAATTTACACAAGTTAGAAAATGTGACATAGAAAATCAATGCTAAAATCTTTATTATTTGAAAAAGCGCTAATTGACTTGCACCAGGCATAAATTAAATGATTATCTGGAGAACACTCCTAATCTAATTCTGATTGGCAAGAGCCACAAGGCAACAATGGGAATATCTTAAGTCTAGTTTTTCTTATATTTGGCCATATTGGAATTCTTATGATAAGGAAGGATATAAATCAAGCAAAATTGTGTATGACATTTCTTATTTCATAGTAATTTCATTATTCAAATTTAATAATGGTTTTTGAATACTTCAATTTTTGCCAGGTTCCTTCCTTAACTATTTTATAGGAGTATCCGTGACCTTTTGAGATAAGTATATCATGAAATGGATTTTTGTCTTTCTTATCCAATATTCTGAAAATATGCATTGTTTCACCACCTTGTTTTACTACACGCTCAATCTCAATTAATTCCTTTTCAATATTCCATCCTATAGCATTTGAGGTCATTAATATATCAACTGAATTATCCGGGAAGGGTAGCATATCCAGAAAACCATCCACAACAAAAAGGTTTTTTATATTTTTCTCATTTGCTTTATTCCTGATGAATTGCCTTAGACTTTCAATTGGCTCAACGGCATATACAGTTTGGGCTTTGGGTGCTAAAAGAAAAGCAAGCTGGCCTGTTCCTGATCCGACATCAACTATAGTTTTACCTTGTAATGATTCCGGTGTAATGATCTCTTCCAGCTTCCAGTTAAACGTTACATTTTTGTTAAAAACCTCCGGATATTTATTGTAGACTATGAGCTCGCCAATTTCCCATAAGAGCTCCTGACAATAGGCTTCAATGGCTGAGGCTTTGCTTATTGGTTGAATCTCGTTTAAAACTGCATCAATGAATTTTTCTATAGGAGGGTATTTTGCAATGAAGTATCTATTAATAATCGGATTTGCCCTGAGCAACGCAGCAAATTCTTTTTTTGGAACACGATCAGGCAGGTACTTAATCTGAAAGCTTTCAAGCAAAAGCAGATCTTCAGGAATTAGAGTTATTTCGGGAAATAGTTTTCTAAGATGATTGGAATAGGACATTTTATTGGATTTTATTCTGTTCAATGAAATCGATTAATTTTCGACCTTCAAGGTCTATAGAACTCAATGATTCGCTTATTGCCCGCTTATTCATCATTTTAAATACAAACGATTTTTTATAATCCTCCAAATGATCTTTCGATTTCCATTGATACATTCCCTGCCAGTATCCATTTTCAAAATTCACAGCATACATCTTGGCGTCAAATCCCGGAAATCCTGTAATTAGTAACATAGGAATTATGGAAGCAATTTTATTTGACTTATGAGATAAACGAGCAAATTTAAAACCTATAATAAAAACAGTACTTGTTTTACTCTCTTCCAGAGGATAAGTTGTAATGTGCCTGAAAATCCTGAAATGCCGGTCATCATCCATTTTAACATTAGTCCCGGTATACTGTTTCAGGATTCTTAATCTTCCAAACAGCAATCTTATTAATGATAATCCCAGACAAATTGGAGGGCTTTTTCTGATTTTACTTGACATAATTATGTGATGATTAATTGTGTTTTAACCCAATTTCATTGGTCACATCAATACTTCATGGAGTCAAATTCTTTGCATTGCCAGTACCTGAGAAAGAGTAAAGGAATAAATTATGGCATTTCATCTTTTTTGATCAATTATTTTTTGAAGATGCCAAATCAATGAATGATAATATCAACAAAAATAATAGAACGATTAAACTGAAGTAGGCATGAGGTTTTACCAATTTAATTACGACAAAAACACCATAAATAACAGCAATTAAATTTACAGCAAGACACAACCGTTTGATAAGAATTTCTGGTGTTTTTACCCTGGCAATATTGATAACTCCAAGAAATACAAATGCCAATCCTGTTCCTGCAAACCATATGGCACTTAAATCAAATGCTTTGTAAAATACAGGTGTCATAATGGTATGCAATAAACCCAGGAGCAAGATCAAAGCAATAGCGATGTAATCTATTTTTTTTCTCATAATGTTTTTCTCCTATTTTAATGTAGTTTTTCGATATGGATATAATCTTTGTTTTGGACTTATAACGAATACATTTTATACTTTCTTGCCCACTAAAAATATGGATTTTGATTTCTTGCCTAAAACGATATTTTTCACTAAATCAAATCCATTATTAAGAAGCAACGATGCAACGTATTTTCTGGAAGTCTTTTCACTGGTAGCTTCTTTAGATGGTTTCCCAAAAGTTTTAATATATCTGTATCCCATTGATATTCTGTTAAAAAAGCTCATTTCATCAATAGCAAATGAAGTAATAATTATCGATCCTCCCTTTTTTAAAACCTTACTGCTCTCCTGAATAAGCTTTTCAGCATTGCCAATAATATGGATCAGGTTTGCCATAAAAACAGTGTCGAAGTTTTCGATCTCAAATACAAGATCCAAAGCATCTGCTTTTTGAAATTTAACATTCTTAAGATTTCCTCTTTTCTTTTTTGCCATCTCAATCATTTCATCTGAAAAATCGGTTGCCAGAATGCTGTCAGAATTTTTAATTAAGGTCTCTGTATACAATCCGGTACCGCAACCCAACTCCAATACTTTTCCAAGTTTTTTTTCTTTGAGAAGTTCTGAATGTGTGGCAGCGATAAGTTCCTGGCCAGTAACAAAGGCTTGTTTTTCCTCATATTCGTTAGTGAATTGACTCCAGTAGGTTTCTTTCTTTTGTCCCATATTTATTCTTTATTATGTTTCTGTAAGCTATAAATAAAATATTGTTGTCTTATCGAAGCAACATTGATTTGTTGAATAGGAGCGAATGCAGGGTTTAGCAGTTTCTCCTTATTTTATCAAATAAGAAAGGTAGGAAAAATGAAAGCATCAGACAAGCACCCCATGATTTTAGCATATTAAATCCTCCTGGTATTCATTTGACATTAACGGTGAAAAAAGGAAATACCGGAAAATATCCCTTACGCAGAATTAATGATTATTTTGATAGTAAATACAGTCAGAAAATGTCGTTTTGAATAATTTAGGTCGGTTTAGCTGGACAAAAACATGTTAATACTATCTTTTATTTTTCTGTATTTAACGCCATAAGAACGAGATAAAAACTCACAATTGAAAAGTATAAAGAAACCTGAATTTTCAGATCCGTTGAAATACAATTCGGTTACTAGTCCGGGATCACTGCCTGTATGACCAAAGGCATTATCTTCACTCCCAATATCCCAAAATATTGTATGGTCCCCTGATGTTTCAGTAAATAGTAAATCATAATAGGCTTCATCAAATAAAATATTACTCTCACCTCGCTGGCCTTCTAACATATTCAGCAAATATTTCATCATATCTTCATTCGAGGTTTTTACACCGCCATCAGGAAAGGATTCAAACTCATAATAAGGTAGAGGTATTTCCTTATCGTAGTATAGAGTTGCATACTGGCTATTTGGGAATTCATATTTCAATGAAGTCTGGCTCATGCCTAACAAATCGAACACATAGGATTGTAGAAATTCCTGATAAGAAATACCTGAAGAAACTTCAACTAAGTACGCTGATAGTGAAGCTGCTACATTTGAATAAATCTCAACTTCCCCGGGTTCTGAGCCAATAAAATTATCCATACTGTAATAGTCACCACCCTCATAATAATAGGCCTTAATAAATTCTTCCAGTGTTTTTGGAGTGCGTTGAATAATGCCCAAGCTTTGCATTAGTTGAGCACCGGGAGAAGATAGATCCTGATTATCCAATAAATAATAAGATAGTGTGTAGGTATCATCTTCATCAACCAATCCAGAAGTATGGTTCACCAAATGTTTTACCCGAATTTCTGCAGATGGATTTTTGGGATTTATAATAGGTTCTGTTAGAATATCATTGATAGGGGTTTCCAAACTGAAGTATCCCAATTCAATAGATTTAACTAGTGCTGCAGCAATAAAGGTTTTACTGACTGAACCGATGGGTTGAATGGTATAATTTGTATACTCAATATTGTTTTCATTATTCTGAAAGCCAAAACTTCTTTGATAAACGGCCATCCCGTCTTTAACAATACCAACGGTAAATCCCGGAAAATCAGATTCTTCAAATATTTGGATTAGTTGTAATGTCAGACTTTCAGAATCAATTACTTCAATTGGGTTGTTTTCTTCTTTTTGACAACTTGCTAGGGCAAGAACAGTTATAATTACTAAATGCATAATTTGTTTCATGGTTTGTTTTTTAAATTAATGTAAATACGATTTTTGGTGTACTCCAATTGAACTAAAACTCAATTTTGTATCGAATAACCGGAAGAATTTCCTGCAATGTGGAAGGTATTGAATACTCTTGCCCATCTTCATCAACAAAATTATAGACATTTGCAATGTTTAATCTGTTAGTTACATTTTGGATGTCGATTGAGAATTCATGAGAAACCTTAGGGTTATTTATTCTGTATTTTATGCCTAAATCAAGCCTTAGGTAGTCGGCATACTTTATTGAATTTCTTTGTTTTTCATCTAAAATACTGAAATTTACATATTCTCCTGACAAGTCCATGATAGCTGGCGTTCCTCTTTTGCCACCCGACCATAAAAATCGAAGATTCAATCCCAGGATATTTTTATTATTTATCCGAAATTCTTTACCACCGGTAGCACTGGTAATGTAATTATTATTGTACTTTGAATTGTACCATTTTCCGTCCAGGGGTTTATACTCTGCATTATAAATAGACTGATTTACAATGAAGTAATAATTATGTGTAAAAAATTTCTCAAGTGTTAACTCTATACCATAGTTTCGACCTACACCTTCACTTACCAATGGTGAAAATAGCGCATCATCGCTCAGGCTGGTATAGGTATGCATGGAATCAGGTGCAACCGGAACATCGTATAAATGTTGATAGTAAACTTCAGCTACAAAGCGAAAATCTTTCATGAAGGTTTTTGAATATCCCAGTACAAAATGATTCGCTTTGCTAAGCTTTAAATATTTGTTGGGAAAATAGTATTCACCATTCTCATCAGGTACTTTTATAAAATATCGTATGGGCAGTTCATGACGACTGTGCACTCCAAATCCTGCACTTATTGTCTGTGAATTTCTTAGAAACCATTTCATGCCAAATCGTGGTTCAATAGAATATTCTCCATTCAGCGCCAGATTCAACAAATGGACACCTCCATTTACATGAAACTTGTCATTAATTTTGTATTTTAACTGGAAATATCCCTGGTAAGTCTCTGTATTTCCGTTTCCATCCAGATCATTGATCCATACATCGTTTGTATCCAGAAATTTTGAAGAATAATCGAAGTACTGTTTGCTAAATATAAAACCTGTTCTTGCGGTAAGTTTTGCAGATAGTTTTCGGTTATACAATATCGATAGTCTTAATGCCGAGGAGGAAAGATTCTCATTCATATCGTAGGTTTTTACATAACTGGAGTCCATTACATAAGATTCATAATCGCTGGAATTACCGGAATAAGAGATTACTGTTTTAAAGTAAGATTTTGAATCAGGAGAAATAGTATGTGTTAGCCCTGCAGCGCCCATTTTTGTTTTGGTAATATCACCATAGTTATCATAACTATAAATCCAATGGCTGGTATCAGGTTCCGGTTCTTCTTTGAGAAGGCCAATACCTCCAAGTCCCCATAATGAAAAGTTTCCTATTTTTTTTGTAGGTAGGTTTATTTTGCAGGATAGATCAGTGTATTCGGGAGCCATTGACTCATCGATACCGAAACCTAAATAATTCATGATTGCAAATGTTGAGTATCGGGCATTTATGAGGTATGATCCCTTATAGTTATTGCTAAATGGTCCCTCAAGGCTTGTGGCGATACCCAGTACACCAGCTTCAAAGGCATATTCACGTTGTTCATTGTTCCCGTTTCGAAGTGAAATATCCAGAACTCCTGAATTTCCATTTCCGTATTCTGCCGGAAAAGCGCCAGTATAAAAATCGGTACTTCCCATCATATTCGAACTCAAAATACTTACATAGCCCGGATCATAACCTTCCTCATAAAAGTGGTTTGGCACAGGAATTTGTACACCTTCCACTCTCCATATCATACCATTTGGAGTATTTCCTCTTACAACAATCTGGTTCGAAAGATCGTCCTGTGTATTTACACCAGCAAATGAAAGTGCTATTCGTCCCGGGTCACTTAGTCCTGAGGCATATCTTTCACTTTCTTCAACAGAGAAGGACCGTGCACTTACCATAGCCATCTCATTTTTAGGTTCTCCTTTTGCAGCAGGACGTACAACAACCTCTGTTATATCTTCAGCAGATTCAACTAGTTTCAATGTCAGAATAACTTCTTTTGCTGATCCAACCACAATTTCAGGCAGAATTAATTCTTCGTAGCCTACAAAACTAATGCGCAGTGTATGTCTCCCCATAGGAACATTTTCAAGTCTGAAATAACCTTCCTCATCAGATATGCATCCAATAATCGGATCTGAGTTTTCCAAAATAATATTCGCTCCGGGAAGGCTTATATTCGACTCTTTATCCAAAACTCTTCCGCGAATTGTTTGAACAATTTTCTTTCCAGAATTAATCCTGGAATTTTTTTGGCTTATTGGTACAATCACAATAACGTTTTTCTTTATCTGGTATGTTATCGGAAGACCTTTCAGACAACGATCAAGTATTTCTTCAACACTGACATCTTTTACTTCAACACTTACCTTTGTTCCTTCGGGAATTGCTTCATGATTCATGAGGTAAGTCATTCCTGTCTGTTTTTGTATTTCCTGAAGAATTGCCTCAATGCTTACATTTTCTTTTTGAATAGTAACTTTTGATTGCTGTGCTTGTGCGATTTCTGCATTGCTGATTAAAATTGTGATGAATACAACTCTGATAAACACTTTTATAACAGAGATGCCTATGCAGGATTTTTCATCAGAAATGCAGCTAAATTTCTCTTTTTTTTTCATAATTTTAATAAAGTTTTAGTTTCACTTATATTCAGTTTTTGGGGAATTAGAATTAACCGGGAGATGGTGCCTCATTTCCCGGTTTATTTTTAAACCTTATGCTTAACAATTATTGTTTTACTTTTTATCTCAAATGAAAGGTTTGTAGTCAGGGAAATCAGTTCGAGAAGATCTGAAATATTGCTATAGCGATCCAGCGTTCCTGAGAAATGATAATTTCTTAATTCACTTGATGAATAGTCTGTTTCAAAATTGTACCAACGCCCCAGGCGTCGCATTAAATCTTCAAGGGTTTCATTGGCAACAATAAATTTCCCATCTTTCCAGGCTGTGTAAATATCCGTATCAACCTGCATAGAGCTTAGTGTATTTTTTTCTTTTTTAAATACTACTTGCTCACCGGGAATAATTCCAATAGAAGACAAGTTTCTATTTCCCCCGTCTGTCATTTTCACCCTAACTTTTCCTTCCACAAGAGTGGTCAGTATGCTTTCTTCATCCTTATAAGACATTACATTAAAGGAAGTACCAAGTACCTCAATTTCCATTTCGCTACTACTTACTATGAAAGGTTTGTTTCTATTTTCGGCTACTTCAAAATAAGCTTCTCCTTCAATTTGTACCTTCCTCTTGTCCCCTATAAAATCAACCGGGTAGCTTAGCTTTGATGCAGCATTTAACCAGATCTTAGTTCCATCAGCTAATACAATTGAATACTCACCTCCTCTAGGAGTTTCCAGGGTATTGTAGACTTCTTGTACTTCCGTCTTACCAGGTACTTCTGTTGTTATGTACCTTAATGTGTTGTCAACATCTATAATATCTGCTTCTTGTTCAGAAATAATAACTTCCTCTGTTGAATTCTTCAGTTCTATTTCTATTCCGTTTCCAAGTGTTAATAAGGCTTTTTGAGTACCGGTCTCAATGCTTAGAGTATTAACGATCTGATTGTTGCTCTCAGTTAAGGTATGATGGATGAACAAATACCCTCCAATCAGAGTAGGAATAAATATTGCTGCGTAGCGTAAAAATTTATTAAGTGAGACAGTTCTATTCGCACCAGGTTTTCTGATCTGCTTCATTATTTTTTTCCAGGCATTCTGTTTATTATATTTACCATAGGCTTTGAGTTTCTCCTTAATATGAGCTTGGTCAATAATCTTATGGTATAATTTCTTATTGGCAGGACTTTCAGTAAGCCAGTTCTGGAGTACTGTTTTTTCTTCTTCACTTATCTCTTTACGAAGCTGCCGGATTATCATTTCCGCTATTTCAAAAGGAGTATTTAAGTTGTCCATAATAAACAATTTTTGGGCTTGCTTAATCCTAAGACAACTATGTTTCAAAAAGGGGTGAAAAGAGATGGATTTATTTTGAAAAAAAATAAGGTATGATCAGAGGTGATACTGCCAGTATATCTTTTAGTCGCATGCGCAGGTAAGTGTATGCAATTCTTTTCTGCGTTTTAATTGTATTAATCGAGACATTAAGTTCTTCTGATATCTCAGTATTTTTTAGTCCATCCAAACTCAGCAATATTATTTCTCTGCATTTTTCCGGCAATTCCTGAATAGCCTTATAAAAAAAACGATGGGTTTCTTCCTCAATCACATGATCGTTAAAGAAAATATCACTTTCTTTTTCTGATAGTTCTGCTTCAGCAAATTTTCCGACTATATTATCGTGTTTCAAATGATTCAGGCAGGCATTTCTAACAGAAGTATAGAGGTATGATTTCACAGATTGAATTTGATCCAATTCCTCATACTTATTCCATAGAGTAATAAAAACATCCTGTACAATATCTTCCGAAGAGCCGCAGTCGTTTATATAACTTTGAGCAAAAGCACACAGAGAAGGATAATACTTATTGAACAAATTTTCTATTGTGTTCAGATTATTATTGCCTATACCGGACGGTTCTTTCATATGTCAGATGAAAATTGTTTTGTACAAAGTACTAAGAAAGGTATTTTTTGGATAAAATAATAAGCTACTTTTCCACCTAATACCTACAAAAAATCTTGTTTTCTTAATTTGGTTTTGTCTCCAGATTACCATTAGCATGTAAAGCAAAGCGTCCTTGTTTTCTGTCATGCACAGGGTCGCTAACAGGCCATGGCCAGCCACCAAATTGTGTTTGCTGGTAGTCTTCGTATGCCTGTTGAATTTCCTCTCTGGTATTCATTACAAAGGGACCGTATTGGACAACAGGCTCCCCAATGGGCTTGCCTTGTAACAGAAGAATATGACAATTTTCATTTCCACTTTCAAGTATTATTTCGGTTTCTCCTGAAAGTTCTGCCGAATGATAATTTTTGACTAAAGTGTCAGAAACCTTTAACTGGTCGCCTTTGTAAAAATAGATGGTTCTGGTGGTATTCTCTGAGGCTTTTGGCATTATCCATTTGGCCCCAGCTTCCATCTGTATATTCCAGATACCAAGATCACTTTCTGAAGAAGAAGCCCAGGAATCAGGCGGGGGAGAAGGAGCCTTTTTGGTGCTTATACTTCCGGCAATGACTTCTATTTGTGTTTTCTTTCCGGATTCGTCCTTGTGGATATATTTTGGAATGGATTCTCCCCAAAGCATTTTAAAATATGGCTTTACAAATTTGCTTGATTTAGGCAAATTCAGCCAGATCTGGAATAGTTCCAGCGGATTGTCTTTCTCCTGATTGATCAAGGGAAACATCTCAGCATGCTGTATACCCTTACCTGCTGTCATCCATTGAACATCACCGTTTCCGTAACGTCCTGCCGCTCCCATGGAATCGGAATGGTCGACCATTCCCTCTCGAACCACAGTTACAGTTTCAAATCCCCGATGGGGGTGCTGCGGGAATCCTGGCACCGGATAGCCATGATACATTCTGAAACCATCCTTCACAACAAAATCCTGACCAATTTGCCGATCTCTTAGGCTGCTGTCTCCCAGGCCAAGTTTTTCATTTCCGGCTGGATAATGGTCCTGGTGATGGACACAAAAAAGAAAGGGATCCCTGGCCTTCCATTGAAAGCCCAAGGGTTCTATATTGTTTACAACAGATTTTTTCATAGCAATTGAAAAATAATTAATCAGGATTCAATTATTACTAAGTTAGACAAGTTTCAACTTAATATGTCAAATGATTTGAATTTTAACAATGGGAAGCAGAAGTACATTTTCTCCCAAATGGTTGAATGATTAAATTCAGGGCATTAATTGTTTGTATCTTCTTTAAAATCTTTAAAATAGTTGGATATTGAATTAAAATAAGTTTGGTATGCATTAATGCCCTTTTCAGTAATGTTGCATGTAGTAAGTGGATAGTTACCTTTTGTTGACTTCCTGATTTCGATGTATTCTGCTTCTTTTAGTTTGCCCAACTGGAAGCTTAAATTCCCTTTGGTAGTCATAATGTTTTCTAGTAGAAAACTAAACTCTGCATTTTTCACACTCAGCAAAATAGACGTGATTGCAAGTCGCACCTGTGAATGCAACACCGGATCTAAATCTTTAAACATCCTGATTAACAGTAAATAACAGCTATGCTTTTTGTTTAGTACGTTTATAGCCCCAGGCAACACAAAAGGAACTTTTGTAAGAGAATTATAATTTTTGATGATATAATGCTTTGAGGAGTTTATATTTGCAGTTTCTTATGATCAGATAGATTAGAAAATGCTTGCAAAAAGAATAATACCCTGTCTTGATGTACGGGAGGGTCAAACTGTTAAAGGAATAAATTTTGTTAACATTCGCGAAGTGGGTGATGCTGTGGAACTGGGTGCCGAATATGCCAAACAGGGAGCTGATGAATTGGTTTTCCTGGATATAACCGCTTCGCATGAAGGCAGGAAAACCTTTGTTGAACTGGTAAAGAAGATTGCCCACAAAATAAATATTCCATTTACAGTAGGGGGTGGCATTAATGAACTAAATGATATTGATGCTTTGCTTAGTGCCGGTGCTGATAAAGTATCTATCAATTCTGCAGCCATTCGCAATCCGGAACTAATAGATCAGATGGCAAAAAACTTTGGTAGTCAGTTTGTTGTTGTAGCCATTGATGCAGAAGAAGTTGATAATAAGTGGACCGCATATATAAATGGAGGGCGTATTCCAACGGAAAAAGAATTGTTTTCCTGGGCTAAGGAATGTGAGAGCAGGGGTGCGGGGGAGATTTTGTTTACCTCGATGAATCATGATGGCACAAAGAATGGGTTTGCCTGCGATGCATTGGCAAAAATGTCGGATATGCTTTCTATACCCATTATCGCATCTGGTGGTGCCGGGAATATGGAGCACTACGCAGACGTTTTTACTAAGGGAAAGGCAGATGCAGGTCTAGCTGCCAGTATATTCCACTTCAAGGAAATTACTGTTCCACAGTTAAAGGAATATCTTAATAAAAGAGAAATACCGGTAAGGTTATAATTCCCTTATTCAATTCTAAAGCAAATTATTAATTTTTCATTCTTAATTATTCAATAAAAACATGAGTTCAAATAAAGTAGAATTTTTAGTAAAACTACAAGACCTTATTGATGACAGAAAGCAAAAGATGCCTGAGGGATCATATACAACTAAGCTTTTTCAAAAGGGGATCAATAAAATAGCCCAGAAAGTAGGAGAGGAGGCAGTTGAATTGATCATTGAATCGAAAGATAATGACCAGGAACTTTTTTTAAATGAAGCCGCCGATTTGCTATATCATTATTTAGTACTGCTAAGTGCTAAGAAATTAAGAATTGAAAATGTAATTGAAATTCTGGAAGACAGGCATAAATAATAGAAATTGTTTGTCTAAAGTTTATTTACCAGTTTAGTGAAATCTTCATTAGGAAGGATTCCTTTTAAATCTGCAGAAAACTCTGGTTTGATTCTTTCTACATAGTACATATTTATCTTTCCAACATTTTTTGCTTCTATTTCCCCCCTGGGTGTACATTCAAAATACTCGTGCACATAATTATAAGTAGTTTCCGAAATATTTACCCTGTTTATCTCTCCCAAACTTTCAATACGGGCAGCAGCATTCACAGTTTCACTCCAAATATCGTATGCAAACTTTTTCCTACCAACCACTCCTGCAACCACTGGTCCGGTATGTATACCTATTCTTAAATCCCAGCAAGGTATCCCTTCTTTTTTGACCTTTTTGAGTCTTTCCATATAGTCTGCAATCTCCAAACCAGCAAGCACTGCGTCAACAGGATTTGATTTATTTCTTAAAGGCAAACCACCTGCGCACATGTAGGCATCACCAATGGTTTTGATTTTTTCGAGGTAATGTTTACCCGTAATCTCATCAAATTTCGCAAAGTAATCATCTAGAATTGCAACAAGGTCTTTAGGTTCAAGAGTTTTGGTGTTTTTCGAAAAATCTTTAAAATCAGTAAATACAACAGTTACATGCCTGTAGTAGCGTGTGCCGGCTGTCCCCTTCGATTTTAACTGACGTGCAATTTCAAAAGGAAGTATGTTAAGAAGTAATCGTTCTGATTTTTCCTGTTCATTTTCAATCAGGTTCTTCTGTTCTTCTATTTCTTCTTTCTGACTTTCCAGCAAAGCATTTGCCTGTTCTAATCTTTCTGTTATACCCAACATGCGCCGATTCTGTTTGAAGAGTTCTTCTTCTTTCAGCATAATAAGAGTAATATCCGATTCAACAGCAATTAGCTTGAATATTTCGCCATTTGCATCCAATTGAGGAGTCAAAAAGGTTTGAAACCATTTTTTTCCATTGGGCAGGTTTTGTCTTGTTTCAACGCTTGAAGCAGCTTTGGTCTGAAAACATCTTCTTGCCTCTCGTGTGAAATCTTTAAATGTTTTTATCGTATATATATTGTTTCCAAATTGCTTTTTAAATTCCTCAAAAGAAATTTCATGAAGTCTTTCAAATCCATCATTTGCCCATTCAAGATTTCCTTTGGCATCAATAATTATAAAGGAGTTAGGAGCATTTTCTGTGATAGTGGCTTTTTCAACTAAAAGCCTTCTTTCTTCTTCGTATAGGTTAATCTTGGCCCTGATTCTCTGTAATGTGAGACCTACACTTAGCGCCTTATTAATTCTGGATCGAAGCTCATTTATGTCTATTGGTTTGGTAATGAAATCAAAAGCACCATATTTAAAAGCTTCTGCAAAATTATCATCTGTTTTGTAAGCGGTGATAATTATTACTGGTATTTCTTTTAAGTCTTTGTTTTCCTGAAGCAATTTCAAACTATCAAGTCCTGATAGTATTGGCATTCGAACATCCATCAATATCAAATCAGGCTGAAGTTTCCGGGCTTTCTCGAATCCCTGTATACCATCTTCAGCAAAGAAAACATCGTATTTGCCTTTCTCTGAATGCAATATCCCCTCTATCAACTTGCTATTATTCAAGTTGTCATCTACTACCAAAACTTTATAGCTCATAACTTGACATTAGATACTTATTAAAAATAGCAAAAATTAATTCTTCTTGGAATAATCTTATTCACACTTACAAAAAAAGGATTGCTGAAACTGGCAATCCTTTTCATTCTGTAATACTTAAATATTATAGAAATTGTTTCATAGTTTGCCTAATAATTTCGATTGCTTCCATTAATTCTCTTTCTCTTATTACCAGGGGAGGAGCAAAACGTATAATATGTTCATGTGTTGGTTTTGCTATCAGGCCATTTTCTTTCATTGCCACGCATACATCCCAGGCTGTTTTTCCACTTTTAGGCCGGATGACTATGGCATTCAATAAACCTTTGCCCCTGACCTGTTCAACCATCTCATACTCGTCCACAAGTTTTTGCATTTCAGCTCTGAACAGTAATCCTAGTTTTTCTGAATTTTCTGCAAGTTTTTCTTCTTTCAATATCTCAAGAGCAGCAATTCCTACTTTTGCAGCAACAGGGTTTCCTCCATAGGTAGAACCATGTTCTCCGGGTTTGATGCAAAGCATAATCTCATCATCAGCCAGTACAGCAGAAACAGGATACATACCACCTGATAATGCTTTACCAAGGATCAGAATATCTGGCCGTACATTTTCATGATCGCAAGCCAGCATCTTTCCTGTTCGAGCAAGTCCTGTTTGTACTTCGTCTGCAATGAACAATACATTCTTCTCTTTACACAGTTCAAAAGCGGAACTCAAAAAACCATCATCCGGCACATAAACTCCTGCTTCACCTTGTATAGGCTCAACTAAAAAACCAGCTACATTTGGATCTTCAAGTTCTTTTTTCAGAGCATCAATATCATTGTAGGGAACTATTACAAAGCCAGGTGTATAAGGTCCAAATCCTTTGTATGAGTCCGGATCAGTAGACATTGAAATTATAGTAATGGTTCTGCCATGAAAATTACCTTCACAAACAATTATTTTTGCCTGGTTTTCCGGAATACCCTTTTTATCATAGGCCCATTTTCTGCAAAGCTTTAATGCGGTCTCATCGCCCTCAGCTCCAGTATTCATTGGCAATACTTTGTCGTAACCAAAGAATTTTGTTATGTATTCTTCAAACTCTCCCAAACAATCGTTGTAAAATGCCCTGGAGGTGAGTGCAAGTGTATTCGCCTGATCAGTCATGGCTTTTACAATCTTTGGGTGACAATGCCCCTGGTTAACTGCTGAATATGCAGATAAGAAATCAAAATATTTTTTCCCCTCTACATCCCAAACGTAAATTCCTTCTCCTTTTGCAAGAACGACAGGCAATGGATGATAATTATGGGCTCCATACTTGTCTTCTTTCTGAATGAAATCCTGGCTAGTCATTGTATATTTTATTTTAAAATTATTTAATAATGTATTTTAATACGCAAGTTTTGAATTTTTATGCAAATAAATAATGATAAAACGCAGTTTTTATAAATTAATTTATTTTTTCTGAAAATATATATCTGCAATTAGTGTTGATGACTAAATTATTTTAATAAAATGAATCAAATGATAAAATTCTAAATTTTGTTTATTACTTGATAACTTGTTCCTAAATAATTACTTTTTTTAAAGGTCTCCCAATTTCATAAATTATACATTTGCAAAAGCATTATTTATTTAAATAGCTGATGGGAAAAGAATATAAAATTCTGATTGTCGATGATGAATCAGATATTCTTGAATTTTTAAGTTATAATCTTAAACGCGAAGGGTATAATGTTTTTACCTCGCGCAATGGTAAATCTGCCATTGAGAATGCACGAAATTTGAATCCTCATCTTATTTTGTTGGATGTAATGATGCCTGAAATGGATGGCATTGAAACTTGTGAAAGAATTAGAGCTATACCTGAACTGAACAATTCAGTAATTGCTTTTCTTACTGCAAGAGGTGAAGATTATTCGCAAATTGCAGGTTTTGAGGCCGGAGGAGATGATTATATACAAAAACCAATTAAACCTAAGGTATTATTAAGTAGAATTCGCGCTTTGTTGAAAAGGTCTGACAGAGGGAGTAATGTTGTAAGTGAGGAAGTGAGAGTATTGGTGAAGGAAGGACTTACAATCGACAGAGAAAAATACCTTGTATTAAAAGAAGATGAAGAATTGATTCTGCCAAAGAAAGAATTTGAATTGCTCTTATTGCTTTCCTCTAAGCCAGGGAAGGTATTTACACGCGATGAGATTTTTCAATCAGTTTGGGAAGACAATGTAATAGTTGGGGATAGAACAATAGATGTTCATATCCGTAAATTGAGAGAAAAAATTGGTGAGAAGTACATCAAAACAATAAAGGGAGTAGGATACAAATTTGCAGAATGATCCTACTGATTATTCTTGCTATCTTTTATTAAGGAAAATACATCCTATAAAACTTCTTTTTATTGCTGGGTAATTTTGTGAAAAGCTTTGTTAATTCTACAACAATCATCTATTTCAAAAAAATTACGATAACCTCATATCTTTGTTTACCGTTAGATGGAACTTTAAAATTATAATTACGTATATATACTTGTTATTCTACGACGAAAATCACCCATTTTGAGCTGATCAAAGTAAGTACTTTGACATATTACAGTTTTATCAAAAATACTAGCTATGAAAACTTGTATATTATCAATTTCTCAGAACAGGAACCTATTGTTCAAGAGTATTCCCATCTTTTTAATAGTCATCTTTCTCTTGCTGGGAACGAATCACCTAAAAAGTCAGACTGAGATTGTAAGCTCCTATTTAATTATTCCTGATGCACAGCGTAATGAGATTACAATGGCTCCTGGAATGATTATTAATCATTCAATGATTGAAAGATTCCTAACTGTTGGTTTTCCTGCAGAGAGAATGGACTTAAGAAATATGATGATGAATAAAAGTATTGACTCCATAATTGATATTCTTAAGTCTGGAAGAATGAATTTTTCTAAAGCATTAGAGACTGAAATTATTTCGAATGATGAATCTGTGGGTGATGTTGATCTAGCGAATCCTCCTGATAGCAGATCTGAAAATTCTCATAATTAGAATATCTCAGAAACGGAATCTTGAATAGACACTCCATAACGATTTCAAATAGAGGAATTGGTTAATGGTGATTCAGAAAATTAATGAAAAGGCCACCAAATATAATAAGGCGGCCTCAACATCTTGTTTGTATTATTATCTGTACTAAAAAGCAAATTCAAAATTCAGAAAGAAATAGGATGCCGTATTTATATCCGGATCATCAAATACAAAAGCCCTGTAGTTAGCAGCTATTTTTACTCCTTTAACAGGATTGTATTGAATACCTCCAAGAATTATATTTCCGTCTTGCTTATTGTTCCATGATTCTGAAGCATTTCCTACTTTGTTTGATTGGAATTTAAACCATTCCGCAAATACTTCAAACTTCTTGTTGATAACATAAGTACCGTATACTGCCATTCCGAGGATATCATGATCTGCTGCCTGCTGATTGTATTTTTTTCCATCCATTTGATAATCTACTTCAGCAGCTATTCTGAATTTTTCAGTTTCATATCCTGCAAAGAAAGCAAGAGTCTGAACAGATACGGTATCTCTTGAAACGCTATCATTAATTTGCATTTTTCCACCATAATTATCATAATATCCTTTAATTATTAATCCCTTCAAAGGAGTAAATATTAGATTACCACCAACTTTCATTCTTCCATTCATATCCTGGGCACTGGTATATCCTTCACCATTTAGTAGAAATACATTGGCTTTTAAGTTTTCAATAATAGATATTTCTGCATTAATACCGAGATCGGCACTACTACCAAGCTTAAATTCATCTTGGAATGATTTGAAAATATATCGATAACCCCAAAATTTTTCTTCTGTATCAAATTGTTTCAAGCCAATCATACCAACCGATAACTTAACTGGCTTTGCAACTTTCCAATCCAACTGAGCAGTTTTCAGAAATACGGTGAAATCACTGGCATCAGAAGTGCGTGCTCCATCCAGTGTAATTTTCACAGACATGTTTTCACTGAAATTGTATTTGTAACCCAAGTAAGCCCTTTGCAAAGCAAAAGTGTTTCGCTGAGTTTCACCTTCTGTAAAGTTGTAATTGTAATTAAAGAATACTTTACCAAATGCTTTCCCGTTTGGATTAAATTCTTCTTTGACCACAGAGTTTTCTTCCTGAGCAAATAGACCAATAGGTATTAGAATTGAAGCCAATAAAAAAATAAAAATTCTTTTCATAATTATGGTATTTATTTTCTTTTTCATAATGATTAAATGTTTGCTTAAGATAAATGTTAGATTGTTTGTTTTACTTAATATAAAATATTTCAATCGATAGTTTCTTGACACTTAAATTGTTTAATATTCCGACCGAAAATAAATATAATTTTTATACCTGATACTGTTGATAATATGGTTTAACCATAAGTTAATATTGAGGTAATATTTATGAAATATTGAATTGCAATATGGCAGATTATTATAATAGCATAATGATTGCCTCCATAGGTGTATTTTCTTTTAAAATCATCTAATGAAGAGCTGTCTGAATATCTAATTGATAGTTTTTTCAATATTCCAAGGACTTAACATTAAGTTAATATAAGCTTAATTCACAAGTAACGGTCATAATAATCATTAGACCTATTTTTGACTCAAATAATAAATTATTATAAGATTATGAAATTTAACATTTTAGCCATCGTAGCAGTACTTGTTCTCGCATCCTGCGGGGGAGGTACAAAACAACAAAAAACAAGCCTTAGCGGCACAATAAAAATTGACGGATCAAGTACGGTTTATCCATTGTCTGAAGCTGTAGCAGAGGAATTTCGTGTAGAGAATCCCTCTGTTAATGTAGCAATCGGTTCTTCGGGAACCGGTGCAGGTTTTAAAAAGTTTGCCCGAGGAGAAACCGATATCTCTGATGCTTCACGTTCTATTAAAGAGAGTGAAGTTACCTCCTGTGATGAGAATAATATAAAATATACAGAATTTATGGTAGCCCTTGACGGAATTTCAATTATGGTCAATCCGGAAAATACATGGATTGAAAATATTACCGTTGAGGAACTTAAGAAGTTATGGGAACCTAGCAGCAGTATTATGAAATGGAGCGATATACGTTCCGACTGGCCTGCTGAAGATATTCATCTTTATGGTCCAAATACGGCGCATGGAACCTACGATTTTTTTACAGAGGCAATTCTTGGAGAATCAGGTGCAAGCAGATCCGATTATAATGCAGTGGCCGACTACAATGTTGGAATTCAGGGAATAAGTACAGATAAATATGCGCTTGGCTATTTCGGTCTTGCATATTATGAAGAAAATAAAGACAAATTGAAACTTGTCGGTTTGGATAATGGAACAGGGCCGGTAAAACCCTCACTTGAAACAGTGAAAGATGGAACATATGCTCCTTTATCTCGTCCTTTATTCATTTATATTAACAATGCCTCACTAGAAAAGATAGAAGTTGTCGAGTTTATTAATTTTTATATCAAAACTGCAGCTGCTCTTGCAAAGGAAGTAGGGTATATACCCCTTCCGCAAACAGAGTACGACAAACAACTCAGTGTACTGGACAATTTGATAAAGAAAGATGAATAATTACGATCGAAAAAGGAAGATGATCGTTTGATGAGGAAACATAAAGAACAAATAATAGAAAAGGCACTGTTATTCAGTGCCTTAATTACAATTTTAACAACAGTTGGAATTATTTGGGTACTTTTATCCGAATCCTTCTCTTTTTTTAAAACAGTTTCGATTTTTGATTTTCTGACTGATACGAAATGGACTCCCTTATATGCCGATAAACACTTTGGTATCCTCCCTCTGATTACAGGAACCTTATTAACAACTTTTATTGCCATTATCGTGGCATTGCCAACAGGCCTGATCATAGCTGTTTATCTAAATGAATATGCACCGAGACATTTCGGTAAATCTATTAAGCCACTGCTCGAAATACTTGCAGCGGTTCCAACAGTAGTTTATGGATACTTTGCACTGGTGGTGGTTACTCCGTTCCTACAAAATATACTTCCTTTTATGTCGGGATTTAATGCACTTTCTCCGGGTATTGTTATGGGAATAATGATCATTCCTTTTGTTTCATCACTAAGCGAGGATGCCTTACGTGCAGTACCTGATTCACTCAGGGAAGCTGCTTACGGGATGGGGTCAACCAGGTTTCAGACTGCCTTTAAAGTGCTGGTGCCTGCTGCATCATCAGGTATTACATCATCCGTGATACTTGCACTGTCGAGGGCAATTGGAGAAACCATGATTGTTGCCATTGCCGCCGGCCAACAGCCACGTTTTACGGTTAATCCGCTTGTTCCAATAGAAACCATCACTACTTACATTGTTCAGGTAAGTTCAGGTGATGTTCCGAATAACTCTATTGAGTTTAAGACCATCTTTGCTGCAGGATTTTCATTGTTCATTCTCACCTTTATACTCAATAACATAAGTTTCTGGATAAATAAGAGATTCCGTCAACAATATGAATAGAAGTTATAAAAATAAAATCAAAGATATTGTTTTTAAGTATCTTGGCATTGTTACTACCCTATTTGGAGTTGCTATGCTTGCAATATTCCTGGTGAATATTATTATTGACGGTGTAACCAGGTTGAATTTGTCTTTTCTTGTCAATCTGCCTTCGAGGTTTCCTGAAAAATCGGGAATACTTACGGCATGGACGGGAACTTTGTGGATACTTGTC
>CAYWBC010000033.1:25425-40388 GCA_964456285.1 uncultured Bacteroidales bacterium | reverse complement strand
CCCCTGTTACCAGGATGAAAACCTGGCGTCCTAACCCCTAGACGAACGGACCATTTATTACCTAAAAATTCGGTGAGCAAAAGTAGATTTTTTTTTAATAAAAACAATAGCTGCCTCTTATATTTTTAGGCCCACTATTAATTTTATCGCTTTATGAGATGAATGAAAAGAAGATAATAGAATGGTATGATTTCATCATGAACTAATGAGAGAGACTACGAGAAGATAATACTATTCAGACATCATCCCCCATTGATCGAGAGCATTCAAGACCCTTTTTATTCCTCTCCTGCTTTCATCTTCCGACATAAAATACTTCTTCGCTAGATTTAATGTAATCTGATTTAATTCTAAGCGCCTGTAAATTGAGAGAACAACATCAGCATTAAAATCTTTAAATATATATTCCTCTTTCTTTCCATCATCGCCAAAGGTGTAAATGGTAACTGTTCCATCAGGAACACGTTTAATTCTGTATTCAGGTTTAAATTTTACTACCTCTTCAGAATAGTTTGAATAGGCAGTGGAAGGAATAAAAGCAAATATAAACAGGAAGAGTACAATCTGCATTGCAGACCAATAAGCAAGATTAGTTTTTAAGGTCTTCATTATGTTTAGTTCAATTTGTTTATCATAATAACAAAACTTCTCATTGTTTTGTTTATGATAAATTTCCTAACGGGTTTGAAAGCAAATATAATATCTTATTTCTAATAAAAAATACAGGAAAGAAATTATAGAAAGCAAACCAATACACGATAACTATTCCCAGGTAATATCAATTTTGGTAACCTCATCACCCTTAGTGATCGACATAGGAAAATTTATCCGGCAATTTTTGGCTCCTGAAATATCCAGTGCCTTTTCGATCCATCCCCCAATTCTTAATTCAACAATAATGTCACTTCCCGTCATATTTGATATCTCAAGGAGGGTACTTTTGTCGGTACTTTTTGTTACTTCCATCTTACATGGCTGATAATAAGTAGCAAATACTCTTGAAGCTCTTTGAACAATATAACCAGGAGAAGAGGCCTTGACGAAAATTTTATAAATGCCTGTTAAGGCTTTCTCTGCACTATACTTTCCCATTTCCCATGCTCCTTTTTCAGAATCCCCGTCAAAAAACATATCCGCGGCTTTTCTGGTAGGTATCATTCCGCCTTCTTTTATCGGATACCATTTTGAAGAATCAATTGCATTCTTAAAAATATATGATGACTCCTGGGGCAATGAATCAATCCATTTATCAAACAATTCTTTATGATTCAATTTTACATAATCTCTAATAGCAATAACAGCAGTTCCTTTTATTTCCATTTTAATTAAATTTTAACCAGCATAAATATAATTGTCTGATTCGAAAGTACAATGCATTAATTTGGAAAAAATAAATACCCTGCAAAATAATTGCTTTAATGAAGCTTTGATGACAGATTTTCGATATCCATACCCCCAAAATTCCCGGAACTCATCAGCAGCAAAACTGTATTTTTAAGTTTACTCTTAGAAATGTGCTCTGACAATTGCTCAGCCTCTGAATATACAAGAAGCCTGTCATTATCAAACGACTCTTTAATATATTTCTCAGATATCTCTTCAAGTTTTTTATGCACAATAACTGATTTATTAAAATAAACGATTGCTTCATCTGCACCATCCAGGGTTCCTTTGTATTCAGGAATGAAGTTTTTATTTAAACTGCTATAAGTATGCAGCTCAAATACAGCAATGAATTTTTTATCGGAATATTGCTCTCTTACTGCTTGCACTGTTGCTTTTACCTTTGATGGAGAATGGGCAAAATCAAGAAATACAATTGAATCATCAGTCTGTTTTATTACCTGCAATCTTTTTTTTGTTCCCTGAAATAAAGAAATCGCATCATAAAATTCTTCATCCTCAATCTGAAGAAGATTACAAATAGATCTTGCTCCATTGAGATTTTCCATATTGTGTCTCCCAAACAATTTAATAGCAACATCATCCTCCTGTTTGCGAGATAAATATGTGCTGTTTCCTTTTATATAATTGCTATGCTCTTTATAAGGATGAACTTTTATATCATCTCTTATATTTGCAGCTATTGAACCCAATATTTTATCTCCTGAGAAATAAACAAAATGACCTTCAGGTTCAATAATATTACTTAAGTTTTGAAATTGACGAACATATTCTTCGAATGTAGGAAACACATTTATATGATCCCATGCTATTCCTGATACCAGAGCAATGTGAGGCTTGTAGTGTGTAAACTTTGGTCTTAAATCCAGCGGTGAGGATAAATATTCATCGCCTTCAAATATTGCCAAATTGCTATCCGGATTAAGTGATACCATGGCATCAAAACCCTCTATCTGAGAGCCCACCATAAAATCAAATTTTCTCCCGCAATATTTCAGCACATGAATTACCATGGCAGTTATGGTTGTTTTCCCATGACTCCCCGCAATTACAACTCTTTTTTTGTTCCTGGTTTGCTCATATAAATATTCCGGGAAGGAATAAATTTTTAAGCCCAGTTCTTTTGCTTTCAGCAATTCCGGATTGTCCTTAAGTGCATGCATACCAAGTATTACTCCATCAAGATCTGAAGTAATCCGCGATGGATCCCATCCCATTTTAACAGGCAAAAGACCGTGTTTATTTAGACGAGAACGTGATGGCTCAAATACTTCATCGTCAGAACCGGTAATTGTAAATTCTTTGCTATTAAGGGCTATTGCCAGATTATGCATTGCTGCTCCGCCAATTGAGATAAAATGTAATTTCATTTCGGTGTTGAATTCAATTCCAGGCTAAAATACACAATCATTTTGAGGAGATAATGTAAAAATTCATTGTCACTTTGACTATAACTTAGTTTATTTGCATTATGTTTATATTTATTAATTGTTACGCATAGCATGTCTACAAAAATCATCGAGCCCCTTTCAGTTGACAGTGTAATATTTGGTTTTGAGGAAGCTACATTAAAAGTATTACTGATAAAAAGAAATATTGAACCTTCTTTTGGCATGTGGGCTCTTCCGGGAGGATTTATACGTTATGATGAAAATATTGATCAGGCTTCAGCAAGAGTTCTTGAAGAGAGAACAGGAGTAAAAGGTTTATTTATGGAGCAACTTGGCGCATTTGGAGATGTAGATAGATTTCCTTTGGGCCGGGTAATTACAGTAGTTTATTATGCTCTTGTTAAACCCGGACAATACAAAATCAATCCAGGTCCTGATGCAAGTGATGCACGTTGGTTTGATGTTAAAAAACTACCTGAATTGCCCTTTGATCATTTACAGATTTTAGAAAAAACTTTATCGCGTTTGCGTCAGAAGCTAAAATATAAACCCATTGGATTCAATTTATTGCCTGATAAATTTCCGCTCTTAACCCTGCAGGAATTGTATGAAGCAATTTTTGATCTTGAATTCGATAAACCCAATTTCAGAAGGAAGATTATGAAGATGAACCTTCTTATAGCCTTAAATGAAAAACAAACCGGTGTTGCTCACAGATCTGCCCGTTTGTATAAATTTGACAAGCAGCGATACGATAGTCTCACCGAAAAAGGTTTTATCTTTGAAATGTAAACCACATTTCACCACATGAATTTATTTGCAATTGAAGCCGGTAATTTTAAACTTGATGGTGGATCGATGTTTGGAGTTGTTCCCAAAACCTTATGGAACAAAGTATATCCTGCAGACAAAAACAATATGTGTAATCTTACAACACGTTGTCTTCTTATTCAGGAAAAGGAAAGACTTATACTCATTGATGCAGGACTTGGAAACAAACAATCGGAAAAATTTTATAGCTATTATTACCTGAACGGAAATGATTCCCTTGAAAAGTCTCTGTCTGCCCATGGATTTACCACCAATGACATCACCGATTTAATACTTACTCATTTGCATTTTGACCATTGCGGCGGAGCTGTTGAAAGCGATAAGGCTGGCAATTACAAATTAACTTTCCAGAATGCATGCTATTGGGTAAGTAAGAAACACTGGGACTGGTCAAAAAATACTAACCAAAGAGAGAAAGCCTCCTTCTTAAGCGAAAACATTGATCCCATTGAGCAAAGCGGTAAATTAAATTTTGTAAATAATGCCTCTGACTTTTCGGATGCAATTCATCTTAAGACCTATAATGGCCATACAGAGGGTTTGCTTATTCCCTTTGTCAAATACCTGGATCATACACTTGTTTATGTATCAGATCTTTTCCCTACTACAGCTAATATCCCTGCCTCATGGGTTTGTGGATTTGATACACAACCGCTTCTTTCAATGCAAGAACATGCTGCATTTTTGGAAGAAGCCGCAGAAAATAAATATGTATTATTTTTTGAGCACGATATTTTTCATGAGTGCTGCACAGTTAAAAAGACAGATAGAGGAATTCAGGTTGATAAGACTTTTCCCCTTGCTGAAATATCTGAAGCAGTATAGATTTATTCGTATTCAGTAATTATCCCCCCGGTAAGTCTAAGCAACTCCGTAAATGATTCAATAAGGTTGTATTTTGCCTGCAATTGATCACGTGCTGCATTCAGATAAATAAGCTGAATATCTCTGTAATTAAATGAATTTATGGCTCCTGATCTGTACTTTTCTTTAGCAATTTGCAAATTTAGTTTTGCACTTTCAACACTTGCAATTGCTACATGCAGCAATTGCCTCTTCATATTGTACTGCTCAAAATTGTTAAATAACTGGTTGTAAAGAACCTGTCTCATCTGATCAATTTGCAATTCTCCCATCTCCTGTTGAATTCTTGCATTCTGTATGGCACGCCTAACATTGCCTCCGTTTGAAAGGGTATAAGTAAGTGTGAGACCGGCATTTGCCCTGTATCCATTATTATCCCAGTAATAATTTTCAAGATCGCCATACAAACCAGTATAAGTGCGACCAAAACCAGCTGAAAGTGATAGCATAGGGTAAAGTTCTGATTTACTCAAACCAACATTTTTCTTAAGGACTTCCTGATTAATGTACTGGTTTTGTAAAGTCTTATTCTCGCTTTCCAGTTTTGTGATCATGTCACCTAAAATAAAGTCCTGATCGTAATCAATCATTTCCTGAACCACGATATATTCCTGATCAACAGGCTCTGCTAATACCAGGTTTAGGTTACGGAAAGAATTTTTATAGTTAATCTCCTGGCGCAGAGCATTTGCAGAATCGGCCAGGTAGTTGTTCTGCGCCTGTAGTACATCGAAAGTAACTGCATTTCCAAATTCTTTTTTTGCCTTCACATAATTGTACCTGTCGCGAGAAAGGTATTTTACCTCATTTAAAACATCCAGCGCTTCTTTTTGTACTATGACAAGGTGAAAAGCCAGTAAAATACTTTGAAGAGTATTTTCAACTATTATTGTTGTATTCCCCTCAGAAAGCTGCTCAAAATAAGCAAGCCGTGATTTTTTAATGTTAACAGCCATGCCACTAAACAATACCCAGTTTAAATTAACTGAAGGTGTGATATTTAAGGTTTGCTGAGTATTTACATCAATGGTGTCATTAAGTCCCTCATTGGCTAATAGACGTAAAGATGGATCAACATACCTGTCGGCAATTCCATTGGCTGAAGCATTAAATGATATATAGGGATATCGGCCGGCAGCACCCCAGGTATTGTTATTTCTGTCTATTTCGAGTTGTTTCTCTGAAATGCGTATCTGGTAATTGTTTTCCAACCCTATTGTAATTGCTTTTACCAGGGTAAGTGAATCCTGAGCGCTGGCAAAATAAACAGATATTAGACTACAAATTAGTATGAAATGTATTCTCATCATTAAATTTCAATTTCAGTTTGCTTATGTTTTATGGCTATTTGCACTTCTTCTCTGCTTGGTTTTTTACCAGTCCAAAGCCAAGTCCTTGCAACACGCAGATCATTTAAGGTCATGATCAGGGCAGGAAAAAAGAATAAAATAAACCCTGTTCCAATGAAAACACCATAGGCTAATGAAACTGCCATAGGACGAAGAAACTGGGCCTGAAAACTTTTCTGCAGAATTATCGGATATAATCCAACAGTAGTTGTAATGGTAGTTAATAAAATAGGTCGGAATCTTGAAATTCCTGCATCATATAAAGCCTCATGGAACTTCATCCCGTCTTGCATATTCAAATTAAATTTGGAAAGAAAGACAACGGCATCATTCACAATAACTCCCGACAATGCCACCATACCCCATGCACTTAACATGGAAACCGGAATGCCTTCAATACCATGTCCCCAGGCTGCCCCTATCCAGGAAAGCGGAATCATAAGTATAATTATGAATGATTGTGTTAAGGAACGAAAATGCATCATGATAATAAGAAAAATCACAATAAGAGCAATGATATACCATTTCATTAGTTCAGCCATCGATTCACTACTTCTTCTTTGCTGTCCCTGGTAAATAATTTTTATGCCCGGAAATTTGACTTTTAATTGTGTAAGTATGTTATTATCTATTTTCTCTAATATAGGAGGTACAGGAGCATAAGGATCTGTTAAATCAGACTCAACCCTCACCTCACGTGACATGTTGAATCGGTTTATATTTACCGGACCTCTTTTAATTTCGTAAGTAGCCAATTCGCTAAGGGGATACTCTCCCTGAGGTGTCTGGATTTTCATATTTTCCATCTGTCCTATGTTCATCCTATCTGTTTTAGGATATCTTACCCAAACTCTGATTTCATCCTTCCCATCTTGTAATCTTTGTGATTGTCCCCCAAAAAATCCCTGTCTTACCTGGTTGCTAATGCTTGCATGATTTAATCCCAGGAAATATGCTTTTGGTTTCAGCCTTAGCTGAACTTCACGTTTTCCCGCCGCGTTTGTTTTCACAACCCCTGATAACTCCTCCATTTCTTTCAAGCCTTCCAACAGAAATTCCTCTGCCATCTCTAATTCTTCGAAATTTTTCCCCAGCAAACTTATTGAAACAGGTTTTCCAAAACGATTTCCACCTCCTACTTTGAATTTATCAGCCTCCGGAACATCCCCAATTTTTCTGCGAATTCTTTCAGCTACATCAAAACTAGATATTCCAAATTTGTCCAGATCCCTGGGTTGAACAAAAATACTGCCAGCGTGGGAGCCATTTTCCACGCCGTCAAATGCACTTCCCAGACCTGGGAAAGTATACTTTATAATGGTTACTGAATCTTCCCCCTCCATTTCGAGCGATTCACCATATTCATCCACCAACTCTTTATTCACTTCCCAAATTAATGAGTCAAATTTCATGATATAGTCCCATGTTTGCTTTTCTCCTGAACCGGGAGTAAATGCGACATCAACAGTAAAAAAATCGAAGGGGATAACGGGGAAAAAAGTAGATTTAATTAATCCACTTCCAAATAAACCAATGGTCAATATAAATAATCCAATGGGTATAGCCGCTGCAACATACCATCTCCAACGAATTACCCATCGTAATATCCTGCCATAAATTTTATCTCTCATATAAGCAATCACATTATCCAGCTTATGCCTAACATGCATACCTCTGTCTTTTGCTTTTAAGACATAATCATGCCCCAGGTGATTTGGAAGAACAAAGAATGCTTCGGCAAGCGAGAAAAGTAAGCTCATGATAACCACAAATGCCATCTCGAACATAAACTCCATACCCCCTTCCTTAATAATCAATAGAGGAGAAAAGGCTACTATTGTAGTGGTTACTGAGGTAAGCACAGCAGGCAATACCTCAAGGCTTCCGTCAAGAGCTGCCTGCCGGGGTGATTTCCCCCTCTCAAAATGACTAAATATGTTTTCAGCAATCACAATGCCATCGTCAACAAGAATACCCACCACCAGTATCATTCCAAATAAAGAAACCATATTTATAGTGATTCCATACATGTTTCCTATCATGAACATTCCAAGAAAAGAAAATGGAATTCCAAAAGCCACCCAAAACGAAACCCTTACGTTAAGAAAAAATCCTAAAGTTAGCAGCACAAGGACAATGCCAATGAATCCGTTTCGTAACAACAGGTTCAACCTTGCTCTAAGCATAGTTAGAAAATCGAACGTTACGTGTAATTCAACACCATTGTGCTCTTGATTGAAATTGTCTACATATTGGTTAACAAATTGTGAGATCTCTTTCAAATCTTCATCTGCCAGTTTCTGAATATAAAATCCTACAGCACGATTCCCATTTAAAAGTCCTTTATTAGGAACATCAGCAAATTTTAACTTTACTTCCGCAACATCACGCACCCTGATAAAACTTCCATCAGAATTTGCCCTGACGATTATTTCTGCAATATCATTCGGGTCAATACTTCTTCTGCGCGAACGTATTAGAATTTCTTCTTCATCAGATTTGATCTGACCAGCTGAAATATCTGTATTATTAAGTGCTATGGCCCTAACAATCTCATCAAAGGAAATGCTGTATCGCAACCTGTTCTGTTCACTAATTTCCACTGAGATTTCCAGGGCCGGATATCCGGAAATATTTAATTGAGTAATAAATCCTGTGGCCCTGAAATCATCTTCCACCTGCATCGCAAATTTCTTTAATGTTAGCAGGTCAACTCCTTCTGATTCCAGACCCAGGTATACTGCCGGAGTTGTATTCCTCTGTTTGTAAACAATAGGTCTTTCTGCATCAACAGGTAAAGAGCTAATACCGTCAACAGCGTTTTTGACTTCCTGAAGAATAACATCAATATTATATTCCCCAGTGGTTAATATGCTAACCCTTGAAAAATTTTCCGATGACACAGAGTTTATCTCCTTAATACCCACTAAACCACGAACAGCTTCCTCCACACGCACAGTGATTCCCTCTTCCATTTCTTTTGGAGAAGCCCCCGGATAGGCTACGGTGATGTAAATATTTCTTGTGGCCCGTTCAGGAAAAAATGATTTTTTCAATGACAATACCCCATACAGTCCTCCGAGAAGGACTACAACAATGATCATGTTTGAATAGAAGGGATATCGGATAAAAGTTGAAACAAATTTCTTCATTATTCTAGAATTCAGATATATTACTCATCTACTTCCACAGAATCATTTTCAACGAGCTTTGTGAACTCGCTTTGCACCTGCATGCTCTCATTTGCATTTGCCAAAGGCTGGACTATGATTTCTGAGCCCTCTGGTAAACCATTAAAAATAACAGACTTCTCATTTATCTTTAATAAATTAATTTGCTTTTTGGATAAATAGCCATCCTCAATTGTAAAAACAATGTTTCTGTTAAACACTGCATTTCTTGGGATTTCCATTGCTTTTTTAATGATCATGCCCGGAAATTCTACCTTGAGATACTCGCCTGGAATAATATCATCCATATTTTTAGTTACAGAGACAAAAACACTGAGAGATTGAGTTGTCATATCAACAAACGAAGATATACGCTTAATAAATCCTTCACCTGCTAAATCTCCGCTTTCCTTTTTAAGCAAGGCTTTGTCACCAATGGCAAGCCACTGAGCTGATGAAGACTCAACCGGGACTTCAACTTCCAACTGGTTAATTTTTATAATTTGTGCAATTCGACTACCAGGATTTGCAACCGATCCTACCTCGAGTATTACATTTTGTATGGCTCCATCATATGGTGCTATAATTTGGTATTTTTTCAATCTCACCTCATCGCTTTTTATAGCATAGTATTCACTTAAAATATTCCTGCTTGCCAAAAATATTTTAAGCTGACTGGTTTCCACATTTGGCAATTCCGGCAAATCTGATTGTATTTCAACACTTTCAAAAAATGAAACCCAAGTTTTATATTCGTTTGGGTAATCAATCTTCAAATCAGGTAAAATGCTCGCTAGAAGATTCAGATAACTACTTTTTCTTGCCTGTAAAGTATATTCAGTATCCCTGCTATAGATATTAACCAAAATATCACCTTGCCTGAAATTCTGTCCCTTTTTCAGGGGAATAGTACCTTGCATAAGCTTCCCCTGAACTTCAGCAATTACATCAATTGATTGCTGACTGACTACTCGACCTGTAACAGAAACCTGCGTAGGTACATTAACATATTCTACCAGCTCAGACTTTACTTTTCGTATTATTTTTTCCGGTGGAGGTTTCTCATTTGCTTTTTTTGACTTTATCATAAAGGCGGCAAGAGCACCTGCAATAATCAGAGTAAGTAATATTCCCACTGCTGAAATAATAATTTTTCTTGAATTCATTATATAAATGTGATTTCAATTAACTAATTACTAACAATTTTGATCTTTTGAAGTTCTAATGAAAAATAAAATTAAACCAAATCTTTAAAGAAGGGCATGAAAAATAAAATAAATAAACTTCCTGAAATTATGGAATCAATGCTTATTACTATGTTCAACCCTAAGTCTTTTAAATTCCCAACAGCAAAAAGAAAAAATATTCTCAAAAAGAATTGTATTACGAAAAACATGAAAATTTGGAATCCAAGTGGATTGTATTTTCCTGCATCTGCATAATTAAACCTGATAATACTTGAGAATGATCGAGAAAGTCCCGTGCTCAGACTATCCTGATTCAACAGCCATTTACTCTCTGATGGTATGGGATATTTTGTTTTCTCGGGTGAAAAACTTGCTGAATAAATAAAAATCGCCAGTATAATAATGGCAAAAATTACATTAATCAATTTGTAGGGATTGTCTTTTAGATCAGAGAAAAACATTATTCCTCAATATCCTTATTTGTGGTATCCTTAAGTTCTTTAACAAACTCTTTCACCGCTTTCCCGGTTGCTTTCCCTAATTTTCTTGCCTTTTCCTCATCATCCATTTTATCAAAGGCTTTCTCTATTTCTTCATCCAGGTTTTCCATCTCTGTATCTAATTCATCTTCAAGCCCTTCAAGGGTTTCCTCCATATCATCTTTAAACTCATCTTTAAAGCCTTCCTCAAAATCGTCTGAATGTTCATCAATGATTTCAATTTTATCCTTCCAGCCGTCTGTAACAATCTTAAACTTGGCTGCTGAACTGGTAAGTTTAATAAAAGCAAAACTTGTTCCAATAATGGATACAATAAGAGCGGCAATGATCATGCCTGTTGGGGCATCCGCTTTTCTGGCTTGTGATAATCCAACAGCACTCAATGTTATTCCGAGTATCCCAAATACGAGTCCTGTTGCAAAGGTACATTTCATTATACCCAGTGGTACGGAAAGAATGCCCAGTACAAGTCCTGCAATTCCAAGACCCATGCCTGCATTTGTATTCGTATTACTATCCATGATGTGTATTTAAATAATAGTAAAACTGTATCTAGTTACTCAAAATTAACACATTATGTCTTTCTATAGAAATTAATTCCTATAAAAATAAGAATTTTATATCACCCTAAAATAAAGAAAAGAGAAAATGAACCAGAACACTTCCTCTTTTTCTTCCTATGATAATAAAGCTTGCTTTTAAAACCTTAGCCACATTTTGATGAGCCGCAATTTGTACATAAGAGGCAACCCTCTTGATATATCAGGCTTTCTGAGTTGCACTCCTGGCATTTGGCTCCTTTTTTCACTTTGGTTCCATCAGGAATGTAACGTTTTAAAGCACGTTCAACTCCTTTTTTCCAAGTATTGATTGTATCACTATCCAGTCGGAGAGACGAAACCAATCTTACGATATGAGGAATAGGCATTCCATGTCGTAGTACACTGGAAATCAGTTTTGCATAATTCCAGAATTCTTTATCAAACATATGTGACAAGCCACCCAGTGTATTCTTATATCCATATTTATCAATGTACTGGAAGTCATATCTTGATACTCCATTCTCATCTCTGTTCTTAATGATCTGTCCTTTCGTAATGGATTTTGGAATCGGGAACATTTCTTCATCTGCTATCCCAGTAAATATTTCATAAGGTTTGTCTCCCTTCAATCCAACAAAGGCAATCCATTTTTCATCATTATTATTAAACCTTATTATTTCGGCCTCCAGAACTTTTGGCCTTTTATAGGCTTCAGGATCATCAACAGAAGAATCTTTCCTTTTATCAGAAGCAACCAGCACTCCTGAACGAGAACCATCCCTGTATACTGTAACTCCCTTACAACCGCTCTCCCAAGCTGTGATATAAAGCTGGCCAACCAAATCTTCTGAAACATCAGCAGGCAAATTGATGGTTACACTTATTGAATGATCTACCCATTTTTGTACTTCTCCCTGCATTTTAACTTTACTAACCCAATCAACATCCGTTGATGTTGCCTTATAATAGGGGGACTTCTTAATAAGCTTATTTAGTTCATCATCATCATAGCCTTTTACATCATCGGGATTGTAATTATTTTTTTCAAGCCATGTAACAAATTTGTGATGAAATACATTGTATTCTTCCCAGGTATCTCCAACCTCATCAGTAAAAGCAATCTTGGAGCTTGAATCATTTGGATTAACTTTTCTACGCCGCTTATAAACTGGTAAAAATACGGGCTCAATTCCTGAGGTAGTTTGAGTCATCAAACTTGTAGTACCTGTTGGAGCAATAGTTAGAAGAGCAATATTTCGTCTTCCATACTTTAACATATCATTGTAAAATTCCTCATCTTCATTTCGCAATCTCTGAATAAAAGGATTGTCTTTTTCAAGATGTGAATCATATATTCCAAAGGCACCTCTATCTTTTGCCAGATATACAGAAGACCGATAGGCTTCCAATGCCAGCGTTTTATGTACTTCTACAGAAAAATCTATTGCCCCTTCACTGCCATAACGAAGCCCTAATGCAGCAAGCATATCCCCTTCAGCAGTTATTCCAATACCTGTTCTTCTGCCTTCTTCAGCTTTGGTTCTAATGTTTTCCCATAGTTTTCTTTCCACACGTTTCACTTCAAGCTCCTCCGGATCATTTCCAATTTTACTAAGAATTGAATCAATTTTTTCCAACTCCAAATCAATAATGTCATCCATTAATCGTTGAGCTATATGTACATGTTTTTTGAAAAGTGTAAAATTAAATTTAGCTTTCTCAGAAAATTCATTTTCCACATAGCTGAATAAATTTATAGCCAATAAGCGGCATGAATCATAGGGGCACAATGGAATTTCTCCGCAGGGATTGGTTGATACGGTTTTATATCCCAGGTCAGCATAACAATCAGGCACTGATTCACTAGTTATAGTATCCCAAAACAAAATTCCCGGCTCAGCAGATTTCCAGGCATTATGCACAATTTTTCTCCATAGGTCTCTTGCATCAATCTCTTTTGTATGGCTGGGATTATCACTTTCGACAGGAAATTGCTGAATGTAAGTTGTATTGTTTACTATCGACTTCATGAAATCATGATCGATGCGAACAGAAACATTTGCTCCGGTAACTTTCCCGGGAGTTAGTTTAGCATCAATAAAATCTTCAGCGTCAGGATGCTTACTTGAAATACTAAGCATCAAAGCACCTCTTCTTCCATCCTGCGCTACTTCACGAGTAGAATTTGAATACCTCTCCATAAAAGGTACTACTCCGGTTGATGTTAATGCACTATTCAGAACAGGGCTTCCTTTGGGTCGGATATGTGATAAATCATGCCCAACTCCACCACGACGTTTCATAAGCTGAACCTGCTCCTGATCAATTTTCATAATGGCACCATACGAATCTGAAGGCCCATCATTTCCAATTACAAAGCAGTTAGATAAAGATGCGATTTGAAAATCGTTTCCTATTCCAGTCATAGGCCCACCTTGCGGAACAATGTATTTGAAACCTTTCAATACATGGTAAATTTCATCCTCACTTAGTGGATTGGGATATTTCTTTTCTATACGCGACAATTCACGGGCAAGCCTTTTATGCAAATCATCGGGAGTTTTCTCAAATAAATTTCCGAAAGAATCTTTCAGAGCATACTTATTTATCCATACTGTTGCCGCAAGTTCATCTCCTTTAAAATATTCAATAGAACTCTTCATCGCTTCCTCATAAGAGAAAGTTTTCTCCAAAGTACCCTTATCCGTTATTTTACTTTTCTTTTTTTGCATTTCCTGGTCGGCTAGGGTCAATTCTTTAGTGTTGGTTTCTTCGGCTTGCATCTGCATTTTTTTTAAACTATTGAAAAACTGGACTTTTGATGGTGAGAGATTTCCTCAAGTCCGTATTGCAATTTATTAACACAATCAAGTTTCTACAATCCAATAGGCAGTGTAATTTTGAACATTTCAACTAAGTTATTAACTTTCTATATTAAGCTCCTGACGGGCTGTATTTTAGCTTGACGGTAATTTTGATGGTCTAGAAAATTGTATTCAGAAAACCAATAAATAAAGTCTTTTTTTTAATAAAAAGTATTAACACAAAATTGTTCACTACGGAATTGCTATTTGTGAAAATTGTAATTTTCATTTCAAATCCTTATTGTACGGACTTATAAAACATAACCCTATTATGGAATGATTTGTTAAAGTTACAAAATGAAAATTCTATTGTAAACAGATTAATAACTCAAAATTGTTATTTGTTCAGAAATTCAAAATATCTATCTTCGCCTACCCATTCTTGAGCAAGAGTGTGAGTTTTGAGCAAGAGCTGATTAACAGAGTACCTGTTGCTCAGTACTCAAACTCAAAACTGAGAATTACCCGAATGGCAGGGCCGACTGTAAAGAAATGCTCCGGTGGAGCATTTTAAGGAGGAGCCATAAATAAGCAAGAGTGTGAGTTTTGAGCAAGAGTTATTTAATATAGTAGCTGTTGCTCGTGACTCAAACTCAAAACTGAGAATTGCCCGGATGGCGGAACCGACGAAGGAGCTCCCGCTATCTGAAACAAAAAGGTAGGGAATCAATATAGAGCTTCTTCATAAATATTTAAGTCTATCTTATGCCCGGATGGCGGAATTGGTAGACGCGCTGGTCTCAAAAACCAGTGGCCGCAAGGCCGTGCCGGTTCGATCCCGGCTCCGGGTACTAAAACAGAGTGAGAGTGAAGAGCGAGAGCGAGACACCTCACTCTGTTTCTCAAAACTCACACTCAAAC
>CAYWBC010000033.1:1185-25325 GCA_964456285.1 uncultured Bacteroidales bacterium | reverse complement strand
CCAAATAGTTCCTTTAGAAGAATAAAATCTCCTTTTTGAATCAAAGTCTTAGAAAGTGAAGTATCTTATTTTAAAATATTATTAAGCAGATCAAAAAATAAGTGAAGAGCGAGAGTGAGACACCTCACTCTGTTTCTCAAAACTCACACTCAAACTCACACTAATTCCAAATAGTTCCTTTAGAAGAATAAAATCTCCTTTTTGAATCAAAGTCTTAGAAAGTGAAGTATTTTATTTTAAAATATTATTAAGCAGATCAAAAAAATAAGTGAAGAGTGAGAGCGAGTCAGCTCACTCTGTTTCTCATCACTCACACTTAATTTTTTCAATGCATATCTTCCAGGATCAACTCAACAACATTGATGCCCATGCGTTTTACTCAAAGCTTTGAACCAGAATAATTTCATAAATCTGTAAAATACATAGATGCAATATACATATCAACTTATCAACATTAATAAGTGATCTGTCCAATTCATGTATAATATGAGGCTTGGTTTTCATACATTTAGACTATAAGTGATCCTCATTCTAATCAATGTATTAACTATTTATTAAGGAATGAATCTCTCAAGAATATTCATTATCGTTCTACTGGTTCTTGGATTTAAGCTTGGCTTACTTTCGCAAACCTCCCTTGAGTTCAATGGAACTGATAGTTACATTCAAATAAATGATAATCCTGCCCTGCATCTTGATAATTTTACCCTGGAATGCTGGATAATGCTATCTGATAATGGTACAGCTATATTAACAGGCATAGGTGGAGTAAGAGCTTATCCAATTCTTGCCAGGGGAGTTGAAGATCCAGACTCTTTAAGCGGGGTCAATTTTTTTCTCGGTATTAGGGAGGAAGATCATGTTCTGGTAGCAGATTTCGAAACTAGCCCATCAGATTCTATTCCTTTATTTAATATGCCGGTAATAGGATTTACATCCATAATAGAGCAGTATTGGTACCATATTGCTGTTACTTTTGACGGGAAAATGATGAGCTTATTCCTGAATGGCAAATTAGAATCATCTCTTCAGATGATTCACTCCCCTTTTTCCAGCGTTGCATCTTCTCTTGGCATTGCAACAACCATAAATAAGCACAGTATTCCGGAAGGATTCTTTGCCGGGAAAATAGATGCTATAAGATTCTGGGATTTTGCCCTCACACAAGATCAATTATTAGCTCAAATCAACTCCGAGATTGAAACTCCTGAAGAAGGTCTAATTATTTCATTAAATCTTAACGAAGGTCATGGTATCCTGCTTAATACGCCAGGAGTAATCCAGTCTTCAGATATCACCCCAAATAGCATTATATGGTCTGACGGTGCTCATTTTAAAGCACTCATTCCTCCAAGGAATATTTCTGAAAGTCTACTAAATATAGGATTAATTTCAGATCCTCAATATTGTGATTGCGATCCTGGCTCAACAAGAAAATATCGACTCACATTGCAAAAGTTACCTGAAGCAATTGATACACTTAATAACCATCAGCTTGATTATGTAATAACTCTCGGTGATGTGATTGACCATTACTACCCTTCTTACGATTCTATTTTACCACTTTATGAATCGATTACTGTACCTTATCATTTTTCATTAGGTAATCATGATTTTTTTGAAATCGATGATACATTGAAGGATAATATCACTGGTCTTTTAAATATGCCCGACTATTATTATGATTTCGATGTGGAAAATTGGAAATTCTTAGTACTTGATGGTACAGAAATGGCTGAATACACCAGTGTTTTACATCCCGAACTTGCAGCTGAAGCAGATAGTATGCGTCAAAGTATTGTTGGGCAAATAAATGATTTTGAATGGAATGGAGGTATTAGTCGTACGCAACTTGCATGGATTGAAGACAAGCTGAATACCAGTTTAGCTGCCAATCAAAAAGTAATAGTGTATTGTCATTGGCCGGTATTTCCATACAATACAATAGGTAATTTATGGAACGATACAACCCTAGTTGATCTGTTAGAAAAATTTCCTCATGTAATAGCCTATATTAATGGGCATAATCATGAGGGCAACTATGGTTTTAAAAGTGGAATCCATTTTATCAATCAGATTGCCATGGTTGAAACTGAAGAATATAATTCTTATTCGATATTAGAAATCTACCCGGAAAAACTTGTGACCAGAGGATATGGTTTGAATCCCGACAGGGTCATTACTTACAAAGACATATATAAAGAGTTAAAAGTCCCATCTCTTAGTGATACTATATTATACTACTATCAAGATTCAGGTGATTTTATTGGAAAAATTCTAATTGGAGAAGAAAGTAATATTGACTTTAATTATTTCCTTATAGGTAATAACACAGAAACAGATAATGGCTATTTCAAAATATCAAATGATAGTTTGTTCCTGAATTCAACTGTAAAATATGGAGACAAAATCCTTTTTACTTTAAAAATAGGAGCCATTGATTATGCTTTCGATACCATCTCAAAAGTAATTAATATTGTTTTTGACACTACAGTTGCAATTCTGCATACAAACATCAACGATATCATATTGTCAATCGATGATTTCTATTTCATTTCTCCAGATTCACTTTTTACTGATTATTCTGAGAATGGTCTTGATTATTCCTTACAAGTTGCTAATGAAGATATACTGACTACAGATGTATCAGACAACGAATTTGTTCTTATCCCATTGCAGGTTGGATCAACAGATGTCTTTTTAACTGCCATTGATAGCAATACTTTATACTCACTTCATGATACTTTCGCAGTTACAGTTTTTAACTCTGCTATTAACACAATAGCATTAAGTTCTGCGAATGAGATATTAATTTATCCAAATCCTGCCGAATCATTTATTATCATTCGACATGCACTGGATGATGGATTATTCAGCTTTATTCTCCGAAATCAGCTAGGACAGCAAATTCAATTTTCTGAGCAGGAACAATTTTTTGGAGAAGAACGCTTTATAAAACTTCAAATTAACGAATTACAAACTGGTCTTTATTATCTTGAAATTTGGTACAACAAGAAGCACCTAACTACACAAAAAATACTGATTAAATAATATTCTAATATTTCTGATATTAATCACAAAATATAATGCCTCAAAATTGCAAGGACATTATCCAATGATTCTTTCTTGAATATTTTTGAATTTTTTCAGGTCCGAAAAACTCAATGATTAGCCTTATCTTTACAAAAATCATAATTTACAAAAGAATAGCCTCCTTATAATATGGGTAAGAAAGAATCTACAAATCCTTATGGAAAAAGACAAAGTCAGTTTGACAAGCGATACCTTGAGATGGCGCGTATTTGGTCAAAAAATTCGTATTGCAAACGTCGTCAGGTAGGTGCTCTTATTGTAAAGGGGAGAATGATAATATCTGATGGTTATAATGGCACACCAGAAGGATTTGAAAATGTTTGCGAAGATGAAAATGACAAAACGAAACCATATGTCTTGCATGCAGAAGCAAATGCGATTACAAAAGTTGCAAAAAGCAATAACAGCAGTGAAGGAGCTACTCTATATATTACAACATCACCTTGTCTGGAGTGTGCAAAATTAATCATTCAGTCAGGAATCAAAAGAGTTGTATTTTGTGATGCTTATCGTAAAGAAGACGGAATAGAACTTCTTCATCGTGCAGAAATTGAAGTGAAATATTTGGAAATATAATTCGAATGAAAAAAAAATATTCAATCCTTACAATAGTTTCTCCTATCCTGTTTGCAATTGCAATTATCATAGGAATAATGATCGGCAGATTTTATAAATCAAACCATAGTTCTAATTTGCTTCGCATCTATCCTCATACCGAGAAGTTAAGTAATGTGTTAAACTACATTCAAAATGCGTACGTTGATCGTATTGATAAAACTGAACTCGAAGAAATTACAATACCACTGATTTTGTCAGAACTCGATCCTCATTCGCAATATGTTCCGGCTACCGATTTAACAGAAGTGAATGAACCCTTAGAAGGTAATTTTAGTGGTATTGGTGTTCAGTTCAATATGCTGAATGATACATTGATTATTCTGAAGACAATTGTAAACGGGCCTTCTGAGAAAGTTGGAATACTTGCCGGTGACAGAATTCTTATAGTTGATGGAGATACATTGGCCGGAAAACGAATATCCAGTGATTCAATTGTTTCCAGGTTAAAAGGACCCAGGGGTACAGATGTAAATGTTGGTATACAAAGAAAAAAAGTTGATAAACTAATATACTTTAATATTATCCGTGATAATATTCCATTGTATAGTATGGATATTGCTTATATGGTCAGACCAAACATTGGTTATTTAAAGCTTAACAAATTCTCAAGAACAACATTTGAAGAATTTTCTGAAGGTATTATTAAATTGCTTGGTGAGGGCATGACCAAACTTATTCTTGATTTAAGAGGTAATGGAGGGGGTTATCTTGATGCAGCAGTTCATATTGCAGATCAATTTCTTGATGAAGGTCAATTAATAGTATATACCGAAGGCCATTCAAGTCCCCGACAAGAATACCGTGCTTCTAAAGGTGGATTATGCAAAGATTTGGAAATAGCAATTTTAATTGACGAAGGCAGCGCTTCGGCCAGTGAAATTCTTGCAGGCGCTCTCCAGGACAATGACAGAGGTATTATAGTTGGCAGGAGGTCATTTGGTAAGGGATTGGTGCAGGAGCAAAAGGTTTTTCCTGATGGCTCAGCCATTCGATTAACAATTGCACGTTACTATACACCGACAGGCCGTTGCATCCAAAAGCCTTATGAGAATGGAAATAATGAGGATTATTATATGGACCTATACAATCGATATTCACATGGAGAACTTAGTGAAAAAGACAGCATAAAATTTTCTGATACTCTTAAGTATAAAACTCCGGGGGGTAAAATCGTTTATGGAGGAGGAGGTATTATGCCTGATTATTTTGTTCCTATCGACACCTCAGGAGTAAGTGATTACTTAATTCAAGTTAGAAACAGAGGCCTTATTTACAGGTTCTCTCTTGAATATACTGACAATAATAGAAAAGAACTCCAGGAGATATTAAGCTTAGAAAACTTTTATTCCTACTTTAATAGGAATGGCACTCTTAGAGATTTTATAAAGTTCGCAGCTAAAAATGATGTGCCTGCAAATAATAAAGAAATTGATGCCTCGAAGGAAATCCTAAAAACACAGCTCTATGCTTACATAATAAGGAATATACTCGACAATGAGGGGTTCTATCCTGCTATCGAAAGCATTGACAATGCTTTATTAAAGGCTATTGATTTATTAACTACTGAAGATATGTATGCTGCCGCAAGGCGAAATTAATCCCATATCCACCATTCAGCCTTGAGTCTAAGAAAATATCCCCAGTTTTTTGGCCAACAAATTCAAGGTGTGGAGAATACAGATTTTTCTTTGCATAGTTATTATAATAAGCAATGGAAAAGATGAAACGAATCTTCGGTCAATCCCAATTTGCCCATACGGGCCTATTGATAAAGACCTATTTTCAGATACCTGATATTCCATCTGACATCTAAACTGGAGTATGAATAAGAAGGCTATACAAATAGTTAGAGCATACTTTTTCATTTCATCAGTACAAAAAGTATTTAGTATAAAAAAAGAAAATCATTAGCGTAAAAGGTCTTTTTGTATTTCTTTAAATATTAACTCTTGCCGGGATATTCCCGAAATATTGGAATGCCGTCCAATCTATTGCGAATCGTCTCATTTTCCATTACTTTTGCCACCTATTTCAAAAACAAAATAATACTATATGGCACAGGAAGATATCTTTAAAAAGATAATTGCACATTGTAAGGAGTATGGCTTCATTTTTCAATCTAGTGAGATATACGACGGATTAAGTGCGGTGTATGATTATGGTCAAAATGGCGTTGAGCTTAAAAACAACATCAAACAATATTGGTGGAATGCAATGACCAAACTCAACGAAAACATTGTTGGAATTGACGCTGCCATTTTCATGCATCCAAAAACATGGGAAGCCTCTGGTCATGTAAGCGCATTCAATGATCCGCTCATTGACAACAAGGATTCCAAAAAAAGATATCGTGCAGACGTATTGATTGAAGAATACCTGGAAAAAATTGAAGGAAAAATTCAGAATGAAGTTGATAAGGCCACAAAGCGTTTTGGTGTTGATTTTGATGAAAAGCAATTTCGAGAAACAAACCAAAGGGTAATTGCAAATCAGGAAAAAATTGATGCTACCAAAACGCGTTTTGTCAAAGCCCTTGAAGACAATGACCTTGATGAATTGAAAAAAATAATTGAAGATGCTGAAATTGCATGCCCTGTTTCCGGATCAAGAAACTGGACTGATGTACGTCAATTCAATCTGATGTTTAGCACTCAACTGGGCTCTGTTACAGAAGAGGCTAACACTATTTACCTAAGACCGGAAACTGCCCAGGGTATTTTTGTTAATTATCTTAATGTGCAGAAAACCGGAAGAATGAAGCTTCCTTTTGGTATTGCCCAAATTGGTAAAGCATTCCGGAATGAGATTGTTGCCCGTCAGTTTATTTTCCGTATGCGCGAATTTGAGCAGATGGAAATGCAATTTTTCATTAAGCCCGGTACAGAAATGAAATGGTACGAGTATTGGAAAGAGCAAAGAATGAAATGGCACAAAGCCCTTGGTATGGGAGATGAAAAATACAGATTTCATGATCATGATAAGCTTGCACATTACGCTAATGCTGCTGCAGATATTGAATTTCAGTATCCAATGGGATTCAGAGAAGTAGAAGGAATTCATTCACGAACAGATTTTGACCTTGGAAATCATGAGAAATTTTCAGGTAAAAAAATGCAGTATTTTGATACGGAAGAAAACAAAAATTATGTTCCATATGTTGTTGAGACTTCAATTGGACTTGACCGAATGTTCCTCTCAGTAATATCTAATGCCTATACTGAAGAAATCGTTGAAGCAACAGGGGAACAAAGGATAGTGATGAAAATCCCGGCTGTACTTGCTCCGGTTAAGCTTGCTGTATTCCCACTTACAAAAAAAGATGGATTGCCTGAAAAAGCACGTGAGATAATTGATGTACTAAAATTCGATTATAACTGCCATTACGAAGTGAAAGATACCATCGGAAGAAGGTATCGACGTCAGGATGCCATTGGAACACCCTTTTGCATCACAATAGATCACCAGACACTTCAGGACAATACTGTAACCATCCGCTACCGCGATACAATGAAGCAGGATAGAGTTCCGGTTAGCAAAATTGAAGAAATAATGAGTGAAAAAGTAAGTATGAAAGAGCTGCTTAAAACTCTTTAATGATTCAGTAACTATTACAATTTGAATAACTCAAGAAATAAGACGTCCGGCAGAAGAGTCCTTATCATCACCTACTACTGGCCTCCCAGTGGAGGTTCTCCAGTATTACGCTGGTTGAAATTTACAAAATACCTGGTTGAACTTGGCTGGGATATTACAATCTACACTCCTGAGAATCCTGAGCCACAAGCTATTGACAATTCACTTGTTAAAGAAATCCATGAAAATATTAATATTATTAAAACCAAAATCTGGGAGCCCTATTCCATTTTCAAATTATTCACTGGTCGATCAAAAGAGAAAGGTGTTGCAGCTGGTTTTATATCCTCAAAAAAGAAAAATCTATTCTCGGATATTTCAATTTGGATAAGGGGTAACTTTTTTATTCCCGATGCCAGAAAATTTTGGGTCCGGCCCTCAGTCAAATTTCTTAAAAACTATCTTAAGGAAAATCCTCATGATGTATTGATTTCAACAGGGCCTCCACATACAATGCACTTGATTGCACTGAAACTAAAATCAAAAATAAAAATCCCATGGCTTGCTGATTTTCGTGATCCCTGGACAAACATTGATTACTATAAAGAACTCCGGTTATCTAATTATGCCGATAAAAAACATCATAAACTAGAGAAAAAAGTTCTGATGCAAGCCGATAGTGTAATTACAGTTGGCCCTACAATGACAAAAGAATTTGAAGATATGGGATGTAAGAATGTCTCAACAATAACCAATGGATTTGATGTTACTACTTTTGAAACAAGTAGAAATGAAGCTAATGATAACTTTACCATTCTACATGTTGGATCCATGCCTAAGAGCAGAAATCCTGATCTTCTCTGGAAAGTATTAGGATCGCTTGCAAATAGTAATCCTGACTTCCGAAAAAAATTGAAAATTGAATTGATAGGTCACATAGATGTTTCAGTTCTTAATGCTCTTCGGGAGAATCAATTGGCCAACTCTTTAGTAGTAAAAGAATATTTACCCAACATTGAAGTTTTGAAACGCATGACTGAGGCATCTGTTCTTCTTCTTGTTATTAACAATACTCCAAACGCCTTTGGTATACTTACCAATAAGTTTTTTGAATACTTATCTGCTAAAAACCCAATTATTGCCATTGGCCCTCCCGATGGAGATGCAGGAAAAATTTTAAAGGAAGCCAATGCAGGAGAAATGTTAAATTATGATGACAAAGAAGGAATTGAACAATACATCCGGGAGCTTTTTTCTAACTTTAGCAAAGGAACACTTCAGGTAAATGTTAGTAATATTGATAAATTCAATCGTAAGAACTTAACTAAACAGCTTGCAAAATTATTGGATTCGGTTACTTCATGAAAAAGATTGTTACAATACTCGGTGCTCGTCCACAATTTATTAAAGCTGCTGCTGTAAGCAGGGCAGCAAAAGCCTTTCCAGTTAAAGAAATAATTGTACACACCGGACAACATTTCGATAAAAACATGTCAGACGTATTCTTCAGGGAAATGGAAATACCCCTTCCGAATTATAGTTTGAATATCAATAGTTTGACCCATGGTGCCATGACCGGCAGAATGCTTGAAGAAATAGAGCAGGTGTTACTCAAAGAAAAGCCTGAATTTGTTTTGGTTTATGGCGATACCAACTCCACACTTGCCGGAGCGCTTGCAGCTAAAAAACTCGGGATAAAATTAGTACATGTTGAGGCAGGCTTACGTTCTTTTAACATGGCCATGCCAGAGGAAATAAACAGAATTCTGACTGATCGTATCTCCGACTTTTTGTTCTGTCCAACACAAACGGCTTTGAATAATCTTGCTAATGAAGGTTATAAAAATATCACCTGTACAATCGAAAATATTGGAGATGTAATGTATGATGCTGCACTCTACTATGAGAAAAAATCGGATGCCTATTCGCATATAATAAATCAGCTAGGCTTAAACTCAGGTAATTTTGTCCTCTGTACTGTCCACAGACAGGAAAATACCGACAATCCTGAACGGCTCAAAGATATTTTCAGTGCGCTGAATACAATAAATGAAACAATGCCGGTGTTACTCCCCCTGCATCCCCGAACTCGTAAAATACTTGAACAACAAGGAATCAAAGCCAATTTTCAAACTATTGATCCGGTGGGATATTTCGATATTCTTCAACTTTTAAAACATGCTGTCCTGGTTATGACAGATAGTGGCGGAATGCAAAAAGAAGCCTTCTTCTTTAAAAAGTTTTGTATTACACTACGTGATGAAACGGAATGGGTGGAACTGGTTGAGAATGGTATTAATTTTTTAGCTGGAGCCAATCCAAAGCTAATTATTGAAATGTTTACAGATTCTTTGAATAAAGAATTCCCAATAAGAAGCTTGCTCTATGGAGATGGAACAGCGAGCAAAAAACTTTTAACCAGAATTATTGAAGGAGGATAAGGCAGAACTCTAAAGGTTTTTTACTATGTTCAAAGTGAAAGATTTGAACTAAAACTCAAGAATGAAAATATATCCTACAATTCTCCAACTGATTAAAAGAGATAAATTCCGAAAGGCATCAACTCTTTATGTCACAATGGGAATCAGTGTCTTAACTGGTATTTTAATAAGCGTGATAAACACTCGCTTATTGGGAAAGGAACAATATGGGGATTTTAAGTTCATTATTAACCTATTTACTTTTGCTGCAACCTTCTTTACCCTAGGTGCGTTTTATTCAGGCGGCAGGCTCCTGGCAAAAAGCAATGACCAATATGAACAACGCAATATTATCGGTACAGTTTTATTGTTTGCAACTGTTGCCAGTGGCATTCTTATGGTAATTTTTTTCGTTTTGTCCTTTTTCGAAAACAGCCTTTTCAATAAAGATGTGGCTTTCCTTATCCGGCTATCAACACCATTTATTTTTGGATTTCTGTTTCAATTATGTTTTGAACAATTATTACAAGGAAACAATAGAATTTATGCATTGTCATGGTTGCGTATTGGCCCAAAACTTGTGTATTTGCTCCTTGTTGGTTTGGTATATTTTGGCCTTATTCTAGATGTTAAGTATGCATTATTGTGCCATTTGATTTCTTTGGCTATTGTTATATTTAGTATTGTAATACTTTTAAAACCCCACTTTACTTCCAACAGAATGTATTACCATAATCTTTTGGAAGAAAACAAAACCTGGGGTTTTCCGGCGTACCTGGGATCAATAACAGGTGTAGCCAGTTCATATCTTGCAGGCATAACCATTAGTATTTTTATAGACAATGTCAATGTAGGATTCTACTCCCTGGCCATTACTGCTTCCATGCCTCTTGCCATGCTGCCTTCTGCCCTTGGCACAACTTTTTTTAAAGACTTTGTAACATGGCAAAAAATTCCGATAAAAGTGATTATCATCACTTTACTTATTGCTGGATTTATGTTGATGGTGTTTTTATTTTTCATTGATGATCTTGTTCATTTTCTTTATCCGGCAGAATTTGGCCCCGTGATCAAATTAGCTTATTACACTGCCATCGGATCATTTTTTCATGGAATCGGCGATTTCTTCAACAAGTTCATTAGTGCTAAAGGAAAAGGTAAGTTAGTAATGAAAAGCAATTTTATACTTGGAGCTTTTAATGTGCTTGGTTTCACCCTTTTTATTTACCTGTGGAATATACAGGGCGCAATCATAACAAAATTGTTTTCAGGATTACTCTATATGTGCATTTTGATTTATTATTATATAACAATCCAAAGGAGTTCACAGTTTTAATGCCTTGGTATGAAAATCGACAATTAAGTAAGATAAAAAGGATTGAAAGATATTATGAACCTGTTCATTTTTATATCCCAAAATTGTATTTTAAGTTATTTCAGTAGACTGAATTGGATCGCCCTCAAACAAATCCTTTGATTAAAAGTTGTTCTGTACATACAATATTCATAATCAGACAAATTACGGTTTGCATTCAACTTCAGGTATTGCATTTTATTTATATTTGCCATATTATTTTAGAGCTGTTGGAGTATAATCCTTTCAATAAATGCTTTGATAATAATTCATCATCTTAACTCTATTATAAATGATAAAAGAAAAACTACTTGAATATAAATTCTTTCAATTTCTCCTAAAAATAAAGTTGGGTTTAAAAAGAACCTTTCAGAGAAGCAGGTTTCTTGAAAAAAAGTATGATAGAAATTCCTTTATTGAGTTTCAGAGACTAGTAGAAGATTCTGATTATTTGTATGAAAAAGAAATAGAATTCCTTCCCAGTATTATTCATAAAGGAAACATTGTATTAGATATAGGTGCAAATCGTGGAGAGTATTCATTTTACTTATCTGGAATTGTTGGTAAAAATGGCACTGTAGCAGCTTTTGAACCAGGAAATAGAGCCTTCGCACTTCTTGAAAAAATTAAAAACCATTATAAACTTGAGAATTTAAAACTTTTCAATTTTGCCATTACAAATCGTAAAGGTGATGAAACACTTATTGTACCCTATTTCAATCGCCAAAGTCAACTGAAAAGCGAACGTCCAATTAAAGGCAGGAAGGAAATAGTTACAACCACTACTCTGGATGATTTGCTGTCCGATTTGAAATTTAGCCATGTTGATTTTATAAAATGTGATACTGAAGGCTCAGAATACTTCGTTTTTTCGGGAGGAATAAAATCAATTGAGAAATTCAAACCAATTATTCAGGTTGAAATTGCAGATTTGCATTCTACGCGGTTTGGATATACATCATTGGATGTTCTTAATCTATTGAGAAGTATTAATTATTTAACCTACTACTATCATTTCGAGAAGAAGAAACTAATAAAAACTGATACCATAGAAATGAAAACAGATAGTCATGTCTGGTCGAGAAAATCTGAAAACCTTTCTAATAATAATTATTTTTTTATACATTCTTCAAGACTTGATGACTTTAAAAATTTGATTTCAGAATAATCAGGCAATGTATTTATCGCAATTATAAATTTTACTTTAAATCCAATTAAATCATCAGCGCATAAGTCAACAATAAATAACTTAGCCTTTTTCAGAAATATATTAGCAATGCAATCAAAGGATAAGAAATTCTCCTGTCTTCTGTACCTATTTAGAATAGCTCTTTGGGTTATATAAGCTTGCATTCTGAATAATTAATGTTGATACTGTATTTTCTTTGATCCTTAATTTTCTTTTTCATTACTTTGCTTTGGCCTGGGTGATTTAGGTGGGATATAAATTACCAGAACTTTTTAAATCTCATTTAAGCATCGTTTTCATCCTTTTCCTTCAGGCTTTTTTTGATAGTCTCAAAATCGCGCTGCTAATGAGCATCAAGTTGATCACTCAATATCCCTTCCCCTATGGTTTGGCTCAAACCAACAGACTAATTGCAATAGCGAGAGGTCTTATTTATGCTAAAGCGGATTTACAAGTTGTATGCCTCAAACCAACAGAGTCAGTTGGAAGCATCCGTAACTTGAATGCCAAAGGTATACATGAAGGTGTTAGCTATTCTTATTCTGCAGGTACAACTGTTCGTAATAAAAATCACTTAATACGAATGTTTCATTATTACTACGGGTTTTGGCATGCCCTAATGAATATTGTAACTGTTGCAAAAGTTAAAAAACCTGATGTCGTAATTATTGGTGTTGTAAACAATATAAGATATTTATCCTTTATCCTGGCATGTCGATTTAGAGGTATTAAAATTATCCACGAGAGAAGTGAATACCCTTTTCTTTCTTATTCCAATTCATTTATTCAACAACTTTCATTCAGCGTATACCGCAATTTTATTTGTAGAAGATTTGATGGAATGATAACGATTACACATGCTCTTGCAGAATACTACAGGCCTTATTTGAATAAGAGAGCAAAAGAATATTTATTACCCATTTTGGTAGAACCGGAGCGATTTGCAAAACAAGTTAAAAGTTATAAACAAAGATACCTGGCATATTGTGGATCGATGGGAGGAACAAAAGATGGTGTAAATATTCTTATTGAAGCCTTCAAAGAAATCTCCTCTGAATATCCAGAACTTAAGCTTTATCTGATTGGATCAACTGATTTTCAGGAATTCAATAGTCTTAAGAATCGAATCAACTCGCTGCAATTAGAAAACAGAATTATTTTTACTGGTAGGGTGGAAAGAGATGACCTTCCCTCTTATTTATTGTCAGCCGAAGCATTGTGTTTGGCACGACCTACAAGCAAACAGGCCGAAGGTGGCTTTCCAACAAAACTGGGAGAATATTTATGCAGTGGAAGGCCAGTGGTTGTGACCAAAGTGGGGGAAATTCCAGATTATCTGAAGGATGGAGAAAATGCCTATCTTGCTGAACCAAATGATATAAAAGATTTCGCCGGGAAATTGCATGAAGCCTTGTTAAATTCAGCTACAAGTAATAATATTGGGAAGAATGGGAAAAAACTTGCGCAGGAAGTATTCAATTACCAGGCTCAGGGTATTAAATTAGCGACCTGGTTGAAAGAACTCATTAAATAATGGTTGAAATTTCTTTTCTTGGTGACATAAGTCTGAATGATGATTACATTCGTCTATCCAGTGAAGGTGCAGATCCATTTTCAGCTATCTCACCAACACTGCATGAGTCTGATCTGGTTATAGGAAATCTTGAGTGTTTGGCAGAAGGGAACGAAGGAGAAAATTTATTAAAAAAGCCTCGCTTAAAAACTACCCTTGCAACACTCGAATACTTGCGCAACATTAATCTTGGAATTGCTACATTGGCCCAAAACCATGTTTACGACAATTTATTCGATGGATTTGCACAAACCCAGTCATTCTTAGATACAGCGCAAATTGCTCATTTGGGTGCTGGAGAAAGCATGGAGATGGCTAAAGAAATACTCACATCAACCATAAATGGGATTTCATTTTGCTTTTTAAATTATGTGACAGCCGATACAAATCCATCATTGCCTGAAAATGCGAAAATATATTTAAACAATTTTCAACTTGACGAATGTGTGACAAAGCTGAAATCACTGAAAAAATACAATTACAGAATTGTTCTAATGCACTGGGGTGGTAAATTTGAAAATGGTTTGTTCCCTGATTTTAGTCAGCCGAAAATTGCCAGAAAAATGATTGATGCAGGAGCTGACCTTATTATCGGTCATCACTCGCATACTTTTCAACCCTACGAGAGATATAAAAATAAGTACATATTTTACAGCCTTGGGAATTTTTGTTTCTCTGACATTTACTTTGAAGGAAAAAAACGATCGATGTCTTCCAAAAGAAATCTGGAATCTGCCATAGTAACAGCCAGTTTTTCAGAAGAAGGGTATGCGTTAAAAATTCTCCCGGTAAGGAATTACAAGCTGGTGATATTTTTCAGAAAAAACTTGCGATTGAAATTCAGATATAGAAATCTGCTGTTTTTCTTTCTAAGAAAATTCAAATTCCTATGGTATATCTATTCCTTGCATTTTAGAATACTAAGGCCTATTATAGTACAGTTGAAAAGAAATGATGACAAAAGAAATTTACTTCAAAGAATACGAGAACTTGATATAAAAAGAATACGGAAGTTGATTCAAAAATAAATGCAAATGCGCAACACCCTTACCCGATATATTAGCTACCCTATACAAGATCTTGTTAATGGAACAAACATCCTTTCAACGTATAAGCAGTTAAAAAAGTCGCAATACCTTCCTGAAAATGAATTGAAATCCTTGCAATTTGAAAAATTTCTGAAGCTCGTCCACCATGCCTATAAATTCGTACCTTACTACAGGGATGTATTCAAAAAACATCATCTTTTACCCTCTGATATAAAGACCCCCGAAGACATATTTAAAATTCCCATTCTCACAAAAGAAACTGCAAGAATTGAAAATAAGAGACTTGTGGCCGAAAATGTGAATATGAAAGAGGTTATTAAAGGTGTAACCGGAGGAACTACCGGGCCACCGTTGAAATTGCTAAGAGACAGGAGTGATCAGTCTTATACCTGGGGAGCATTTTACCGTTGGTATAATTTAATTGGTATTGAACCCGGCGACCGAATTACTAAGATATGGGGTGCCTCAAAAATTCTAGATGTCTCGAGAGCAGATATTCTTCGTTCCAACTTCAAAAATTTTTACTACAACCGCCAAATCATTAATTCCTTTCAGATCAATGATGACAGCATGCCCGATATTTTAAAAAGAATTAATCGGTTTAAACCAAACCTGATTCGTGGATATTTATCTGCAATGATCCAAATTGCCAGGTATCTTCAAGATAAAAATCTCTCTTTTAATTTTACTCCAAAAGCCCTCTCTTCAACAACTGAGACACTTTTGCCGCCATTCGCAAAATTGATCGAATCAACTTTTGGTGCAAAATTGTACGACCAGTATGGTTGTGGGGAGTGCAATTCTATTGCATTTGATATTGGAGATGATAATGGTATGTACATTGCTTCCGAGCATGTACTATTGGAAATTCTCGATGAGCAAAACAATCCAACAAAGTATAACTCCGGAAAATTTGTGATCACAAATCTGGATAATTTTGCCATGCCATTTATTCGTTATGAAAACGGTGATATTGGTGCTTTTGGAAGAAAAAAAACTGAGACTCCTATTCATCTTCCCATTTTGAAGAAAATTGAGGGCAGACAAGCTGATACGATAACTCTGAAAGACGGGAGTAAAGTTCATGGAGTTTTTTTTACAGATATTTTAGATGAACTCTTTGATGAAAACCCTTCTGAAATCCATCGATTCCAGGTATTTCAACAAGTTCCGGGAGAGATAGAGTTCAGGATAGAAACCCAAAATAAATTGCGTTCTGAATACATAGATAGTATTCAAACTGTATTGAATGAATATTTTGTAAAAGTAGCCATCACACCTATGGAAAAGTTACCAAATGATGCTTCAGGAAAATTTCGTTACGTATTATCAAATCTGTAAATGAACGAATGGAAATTTATTATTTTAAATCGGCCAATTCAAGTTTTATCAGAATTGATGAGCGCATCCTTTCACAAAATTTTCAAATTGAGAGTTATCTAATCAATACTGAGAATACTTATATGTATTTTCTCGCTCTGGCCAAACTATTTTTCTTTCTTTTGTTTAGAGGTAGAAAAGCGGATGTATATTTCATTCGTTTTGCAGATTGGCATACTGCTATACTAGCATTTTTTAAGATCCTTTACTGTAAGAAGCTTATTATCGTTGTTGGGGGTTATGATGTTGTGGCTATACCTGAATTAAACTATGGTGTTCATGTTCGCTCATTCAGAAGTTGGTGTGTTCGTTTTGCTTTTAAACACGCTAGCTATATACTTCCCAATCATCATGCCCTAATAGAAAATATAAATAATTTTGCTGTTGATCGTCCAGTTAAGGGAGGTATAAACAATTTTGTGCCCTTTCCGAAAGGGGAAATCAGGACAATTTACAATGGCTTTGATGTAGATTTCTGGTCTGATAAAACTCCTATTAAAAAAAATAATGTTGCCATAACCGTGGCATACATAACAAACAAAAGGAATTTTCAACTTAAAGGAATTGATAAATTTATTGAAGTAGCACATTTATTGCCTCAACGTAATTTTATCATTGTTGGAATGTCTGAAACTTTTCTTAAAAAGGAAAAAATCCAACTCCCTGATAATTGCAAAACTTATGGATTCCTGGAACAGAGCGATCTGATTGCTCTTTATAAATCATCAAAGGTGTTCTGTTTATTCTCATTATCTGAGGGAATGTCCAATGTATTGTGTGAATCTATGCTTTGTAAATGCATTCCCGTGGGAAGTCCTGTCCTGGCAATTCCCGATATAATAGGAAAAACAGGTTATATTGTGCCTGATAAAAATCCTCAAAGAATGGCAAAAAGCGTTGAAGAAGCTTTTTTAAGTGACCTAAAAATGGGCGAAATGGCCAGAAACAGAATTATTGATAATTTTTCCCTGGCACGCAGGGAAAAGGAATTGATTAGGCTTTTAAGAGAAATCATGCCCAATAAAGAATAGTCGAAGTAAATTATTTAAATTTGTTTAATTAATCATTCCAGGTATATGTACAATAAACTAGTAAAAGCATCTTTACCCTTTGTAATAGCCATAATACTATTTTTAATCCTATCAGCGATATATATGGCTCCTGCTCTCGAAGGTAAGAATATATGGCAGAGCGATGTTGTTCAGCACACGGGTATGTCAAAAGAACTTGTCGATTTTAGGAATGAAACTGGCAAAGAAGCACTATGGACCAATAGCATGTTCGGTGGCATGCCCGGCTATTTTGTGTCCACGCAGTATACTTCCAATCTGATTAGGCCTTTTCACAGATTTTTTACACTTGGTAACTGGCGCCCAATCTGCTTTATTTTCTTATATCTTTTAGGATTTTATATTGCTTTACTGGCATTTGGTGTAAATAAATGGCTTAGCATTGTTGGTGCAATTGCTTATGGTTTCTCTGCTTATTTATATACAATTATTGTTGCCGGACATGTTTCAAAGGTTTTTGCCCTGGGCTACATGCCCCCGATAATTGCTGGTGTTTATCTTGCGTTCCGGGGAAAGTATTTGCTTGGAAGCATTCTAATGGGATTATTTCTTTCCCTTCAGTTAGTTGTTTCGCATCTTCAAATCACTTATTATACTCTGATCATTATTATAACTTATGGTATTTTTGAATTTGTATCGGTAATAAGGAACAAAAAATACAAACCTTTTTTCACAGCACTTGCAACCCTAGCACTGGCAGCATTCCTGGCAGTAGGATCAAATCTCTCCAACTTTTGGACAAGCTTTGAATATAGTAAATATTCCATTCGTGGAGAATCTGAATTATCGGCCAATGCTGAGAATAAAACTTCAGGACTTGACAGGGATTATGCAACTCAATGGAGTTACGGTATTGGTGAGACCATGACTTTGCTAATTCCAAATTTCAAAGGAGGTTCAAGCCACAATCCATTGCCTGAAAATTCTGAAACTTATGAGTTCCTTAAAAAAGCTCAGGGAGCCAAAAATGCAAAGAAAACAATAAAACAAATGCCCACCTACTGGGGAGCTCAACCATTTACTTCCGGCCCTTTTTACACAGGAGCTATTGTTGTATTTCTATTTGTATTGGGTTTGTATATTATAAAGGGCAAAATCAAATGGTGGATAATCGTTGCCACTTTGCTTTCCATTCTCCTGTCATGGGGTCATAATTTTCCGGGTTTTACGAACTTTTTCCTTGATCATGTTCCGGGTTACAATAAATTCAGAACCGTTTCTATGACTTTGATAATTGCAGAGTTTACCATACCCTTGTTTGGAATTCTTGCACTTAATGAAATTTTAAAAGGAAATATCGAGAAGAAAAAAACTCTTAAGTATATACTTAATTCATTTTACATTACTGCAGGTATCTGCTTTTTCTTTATTCTCACTGCAGGAATGTGGTTTGATTTTAAGGCTGAAGCCGATCAGGGATATTTAGCACAGGGTTACAATGAATTTGTTAATGCCCTTAGGGCTGATAGACTGATGTTGTTGCGCAGAGATGCTTTCCGATCTATGATTTTTATTACCCTGGCAGCAGGCATCTTATATTTATATCTGAAACAAAAAATTGTTGCAAACTATTTAATATTAGGTATGGGGCTTCTTATTCTTGTAGATATGTGGCCTATCGCTAAACGCTATCTGAACAATGATAATTTCGTGTCAAAACGAGAATACAAAAATCCAATTACTAAAACAAAAGCCGATGATTTCATTCTTCGTGATAAGGATCCGGACTTTCGTGTGCTTAATCTTACTGTAAGTCCCTTTATGGATGCTAAAACTTCATATTTTCATAAATCTATTGGAGGATACCACGGCGCCAAGATGCGAAGGTACCAGGAACTTATCGATTATGAAATAATGCCTGAGATACAACTCATTATTGGTGCCCTTCAGCAGGGTCAGATATCTATGACGGACAGCGTTTTAAGAAAGTGTAATGCGCTTAATATGCTTAATACACGATACATGATTTACAATACAGAGGCAACTCCTTTGATCAATAATTATGCATCTGGAAATGCATGGTTTGTGTCAGAGATCCTCCAGGTAGAAAATTCAGATGAAGAAATTGCAAAACTTGGAAGTATCGATATTACAAGTCAGGTATTAGTTGATGCCAGGTATAAGGATCTTGCAAATCTCTCTTCCATGAAGCATGATTCTGCCTCTAACATTAAATTGTTATCTTATGCTCCAAATAAATTAACATACCATTCAAGCTCATCTATTTCTCAGATTGCAGTTTTTTCTGAAATTTATTACCCTAAAGGATGGAATGCTTATATTGATGGAGAAAAAACAGACCATTTCAGAGCCAATTATGTTTTAAGAGCCATGGTTATACCTGAAGGTTCTCATGACATTGAATTCCGATTTGAGCCTAAATCGTTTTATGCTGGCAATAAAATTGCATATGCAAGCTCAGGTCTTCTGATTCTTCTATTATTAGGAGTTGTTGTTCTTGAAGTAAAAAAACTGAATACAACACGTGATTAATACCTCTCTAACCAGCGATATCTTCGTAAATTGTCACCTAATTTAATTGCCAGCATTATTTCATGTGAGCCATAACTAAGTTTTGATAACTGGTTGAATCCATAGTCAAATGAATATCCTATGTAAAGTTTGTTCACTTTAATGCCGAGCAACAAAATCAATTCTCCGGAAGTACGATAGGATATTCCGGTCCAATATTCCCTTTTGTAGATAAACCTTCCGGTTATATCTGCAACAAATCGAAGATTCTCATTGCCACGAAGAATGAAGGATGGTTCAAAGTTCCAGTCATAATTATTCAGCTGCATTTTATAAATGCCAAAAAGTGTGTAATTCCTTAAATGACGAAGCTCTTTGGAGGAAATATTAACATTCCCGAACTTAATAGGTGATTGCAATAAGTTTGTTGCCGAAAAACCAATACCTGCTTTACGGGTTGTATAACTAATTCCTGCTCCTGCATCAGGGACAAATGCCGATTTGCCCAATAATGCTTCAATATCAGGATGATCAGGATCTCTGAAATCTATCAGGTCTTTATCAATTTTAAATTGTGTTGCATAGGCTTCCAGACCAAAGGACAATTGATTGCTATTAACAAAAATATGGTAGGCATAGGTAAATTTAAAGTAGGTTCGATTTATTGCCCCATTCTTATCGCTGACAAATGCTGCTCCAAGACCAACTTTTCCTTTTGAACCTTTTTTATACTTATTTTTTTTTATTGAAAAAGTTGATTTTAAAAGTCTTGTTGATACGCTGGCTGAGTAGGTTTCCGGAGTATTCTGTAATCCTATCCATTGCTTGCGGCCTGATAAGTTTATGGTAGTCATGCCATCAATCCCGGCAACAGCAGGATTAATAAGATATTCACTTAGAATATACTGACTATAAATAGGAATTTGTTGTGAAAATGTTTCCCACACACAACAAAAAGTCAATATTGATATTATTGCGAATTTGCGCATGGACGTCTGGTTGCTATATCAGCCTGGTTGTTCGTAAATTTAATTAACTGATAAACAATATACGGCATTATTTAAGAAAAGTTATTGATAGCCTAAAACGCTACTATTGAATTATAGTAACAATATTTTGGATGACAACACCTGTTCCATTGTTCAGATGGACAAAGTAATAATAAGAATCAACAGGTAAGATTCTTCCATTTTTATCTTTCCCATTCCAGGGTTCTGTATAGCCCTTACTTGAGATCCAAACTCTCCTGCCGGTTCTGTCAAACACCTCGATTACCAAATCAGGATAAGTGAATGATATTGGTATATTTTCATCCGAAGGATCCAGTATTACCCACGTCTCATTGAACCCATCGTTATTCGGAGTAAATGCAGAAGGGATATCCAGACATGCTGCCAGTAATGGATCCAAAGGAATTACCCTTTTCATTGAACAGTAATTGTTATCGGTTACCAGGATAGTATACTCACCAACACCTATATTTGAAAGGGTATCTTCATATGCATCCTGATCGATCCAATCATAACTATAGGGTTCAATTCCTCCAATTACTGTTACTTTTATTCTTCCATTATCCGAATATGCACAATAAGGATAAGAAATGTCCTCATCGTATACCAGTATTTCAATCTTTTCAGGTTGTTCAATTGTTACAGTTTCATTCTTTATACATTGTTTCCTGTCAACAAATGACAATATATATTCGCCAGCCCTCTGATTTTCTATTGATTGACCCAGTATCAGACTATCATTCCAATAATAAGAAAATCCTTCATTGCTACCAGTGGCACTGAAATCCACTCTGGCGTCTGCTGAATCATAACAATAGGCATCAATGACATCAATAACAGGTTCAATCAATGTTGGGTCAGTAACCTGAATCGTATCATAAGAAATACATTCATTCGCATCTGTTAGCCTAAGTATGTATTCACCAGCTGAAACATTATTTAATGACGTATCTCCAGGTATTCCATTCCAGAATGCAACAAGAGGATCTGTTCCATGCAATACATCAACTCCTAATCTGCCGTTTGAATATCCGGCGCATTGCACAGAATCTCTTATCATTATATCTACCTCCAGGGATGATTCAAGTTCAACAATCGCTGAATCGTTAATAGAACAATTATTTGCATCAGTTACTGTTATGTAATATACTCCATCTGCCAGATCAATTACTGAATAATCAGTACTCCCATTGCTCCAGTTTAATCGATATGTGCCATCATAATAGGATACCCCTCCGGTAATTGAATTGGTTTCAATCCGGCCTAATGAAGAACAGACTTTTGGATACGAGGTAGTTGTAATTCGTATTTTGGCGGGAGCAGTTAAAACATAGCTGGTATCGAATTCACAGGCATTATCATCTGTAATCAATAGGTTGTAAGTTCCTTCCAGCAAACCATTAATTGTAGTTGTATCTCCACCTATACCTATTCCTTCAAAATTCCATGTATAACTATGGTCTCCTGTTCCTCCTGCTGTTGTTACTGTAATCGAACCATTTGCACCATTGTCACATGCAATTTCATAACCATTATAATCACTGAGATTCGGATCAACTGTAATTGCTGGCCTCTGTGTCAATTCTGTTGTGTCAGTTACAAAACATTCGACACTATCTTCCACTGTGTATATATATGACCCAGCAATTAGTCCGCTAAGTTGTGAGCCGGTAAATCCGGGGAATGCTTCCCATGAATACTCGTAAGAACCTATTCCTCCTGCAGAATTCAGATCTATTACTCCTGAAGCATCACCATAACAATCAATATTGGTAACATTGGCAGTAACAATTATCTCTGGTGGAGCTGTTAATTCAAAATTGAAGCTGTCTGTACAAAGATCATCAGAGGTAATGTGTACTGTATAATTTCCAGCCGGAACTGCTGTAATTGAATTCGTGTTTTCTCCCAGCATTGTGGCTCCTTCCTGCTGCCACAAATACTCGTAATTACTATGACTTCCAATAACACCATTCAACGTAATTGCACCATCTTCTGAATAAGAACAGGTAAGATTGAAGCCATTGGCATTACTAAATACGGTGTCGGTAATACTAATTGCATCTGGTTCTACCAAAGTATAGGAAGCCGTATCAACGCATCCACTAGGTGTAATAACACGCTCATAGTACAAACCTGGACCAACCAGAGTATCATTGTAATAATAAGTCTGTTGAAGTCCAGATCCAAAACTTATTTGTTGCCACGTATTTGTGTACAGATAGAATTCTAGATTCAAACCACTATTCTGAACTCTTGTATAAATCTGCCCATCGTCTTGCCCATAACAACTTATTCCTGTTTCAAAAGCTCCTTCTCCATATGTTGGGTATGAAGAAAAATCCTGTATTTTTGCATTTTCTGCAATTATCAGACTCTCCCCTGAAGTTTTACATCCATTAGAATCATAGGCATCCCATGAATAATATCCGGTTGAAACATCAAGCAGTGGATTTGGATAAGGTTCACCGTAGGGATATGAACCAACTTCGTCCCATTCTACAATATAACCATATGAGGTATCGTTCATAGCATCATAATAATATGTCCCTCCGGAAGGCACTACTTCAAATATGCCTCTCTGTTCGGCACAAACAACGCTTACAACCTGATCTAGAGAGCTAGTAAAAATTTCCGGTTGCCACAAATAAATGTTTGTATCTTCAACACAACCTGACCAGTCTTCTGCCCGAATATTATAAATAACAGGGTTTCCCCAATCACCACCTACCAGGTCAACAACAGAATCCCTGGATGCAGGTGCTTCTACCAAATCATTTTCAAAATAATAATCCAGATCATCAAAATTATAAATTGGATATGCTGTTATACCACCGGTAGCATTAAAATAAATCACGCCTGAATTGTTTCCATGGCAATCTATATGCAGTGTGTCAAATACATAAGTTTTTGCAGAATCTAACATAATCAATGGTGGAGTAATCTCATAATCTTTCGTCTCGGTCATTCCTTCACATGTTGGATTGCCGGAAGGATCAATCAAATAGGGAGTTACTGCAACTGTAATGATCTGAATATCCGTAGAAAGGTTGGTCACAATATCCACAATAGAATCCAACTTTTGCAAGTCAAAGGTATCAGCTGAATATGTAAAGTTTATATCTGCTGGAGAATCAGGTATTATTGTATACCTGAATCTGATTCCAAATGTTGGATTATTAACGCTGTTAACCTGGAGATTGGTTGTCAAGCCTGAACAGAAAACAATATTAAATCCTCCATCTCCCCCTACATCCTGACGAGTGAGAGAAAGTTCAGGTGTGGGTTCTACCCAGATCGTTACATCTATTGGAGTTCCCGGGCAATGCAAGCTGCTAT